>NZ_NEIR01000010.1:0-251844 GCF_002112825.1 Pseudomonas sp. B5(2017) | reverse complement strand
GATGTGCTGGATGGCGGCGACGGTGCCTTCGTTGATCTTGATCTTCAGTGCCACACGGTTGCGCGGCTGCGGCACCACCTCGGCGTCGACCTCGGCCGAATAGCGGCCCTGGGCCACGTATTGGCGCTGCAGTTCGTTACGCACACCTTCGAGGGTCGCACGCTGGAAGATCTCGCCTTCGGCCAGGCCGGATTGCTTCAGGCCTTTCATCAGGTCTTCGGTGCTGATCGCCTTGTTGCCTTCGATCTCGATGCTCGACACCGACGGGCGTTCGACCACGTTGATGATCAGGACATTGCCATCGCGGTTCAGCTGAATGTCCTGGAAGAAGCCAGTCTTGAACAGGGAACGGGTCGACTCCACCAGTCGGCGGTCATCGGCCTGGTCGCCGACGTTCAGCGGCAAGGCACCGAAGACACTGCCGGCGGAAACCCGCTGCAGGCCATTGACGCGGATGTCGGCGATCCTGAAGGGGGAGGCCTGGGCCAGCGTGGCGTTCAGCAGCAGGACGGAGAGCAACAGGCGCGGGTAGTTCATCGAGGGTTCCAGACAAGCGGATTCGGAGGGAGCAAGCGCGGGCAACCCGCATGCAGCGGGCGATGAGGATACGGGCGGGCTATGTTCGGCGCGGTTAGCCGAGGGTAAAGATGTGTAAAGTCCGACCGGCCGGCGGTGACAGTGCCGGCCGCCGGGGCGATCATTGCAACCCCTGAAATCACGATTCCTGGCCCTGATGATCCCTGTGCTGCTGGTCGACGATGACCGCGAACTCACCGAAATGCTCTCCTTGTACCTGGCCCGCGAAGGGTTCCAGGCCACCGCCGTCGGCACTGGCGAGGAGGGCGAAGCCCAGGCATTGACCGGCAACTATCAGGTGGTGGTGCTGGACGTGATGCTGCCGGGCATTTCGGGCATCGAAGTGCTGCGGCGCGTGCGCGCGCGCAGCCAGGTACCGGTGCTGTTGCTGACTGCCCGTGGCGACAACATCGACCGCATCGCCGGCCTGGAGCTGGGTGCCGATGACTATGTGCCCAAGCCCAGCTCCCCCGGCGAACTGGTGGCGCGCCTGCGGGCGATCCTGCGCCGTGTTCAGCCGCAACTGATGGGCGAAGGCATGGTGCCCGAACAGGTGCGCAGCGGTGCCCTGAAGATGTGGCCCGGTCGACGCGAGGCGCACTGGGGCGCTGCCATCCTCGAGCTGACCGGCTCCGAGTTCAGCCTGCTCGAAGCGTTGGCCCGCCAGGCCGGCCAGCTGGTCAGCAAGCAGGACCTGTCGCTCAATGCCCTGGGCCGGCCGCTGACCCGTTACGACCGGCGCATCGACGTACACATCAGCAGCATCCGGCAAAAGCTCGGGCCGCGCGCCGATGGCAGCAGCTGGATCCAGAGCGTGCGCGGCATGGGCTACATGCTGATCGTCGAATGATGCGCCGGCGCCTGTTCTGGAAGCTGTTCCTGGCCTTCTGGCTGGCCAACACCCTGACCTTCCTGGTGGGCGCGGGCGCCTTCATGCTCAATGACCTGCGTGGTGATACCCCGGCGCTGCGCTCGCTGCTGGCTACCGAACTGCAGCTGTTGCAACGTTACGGCGAGCAGGCTGGCCGACAGTTGCTCGAGGTCTCGCCGCAGCCGCCGGATGTGCAGGTGGGCCTTTACGATAGCCAGGGCCGGTTGCTGGCCGGCAGGGCGGTGCCAGTGGCCCGGTTCGAGCAGGCGCAGAGCGATCGCGACGGCCGCCCGCTGGTGCTGCGCGCTTCGGTGGCCACGACCATTGGCGAGCCACCACGCCCGCGCGGCATGGGCCCGCTGTTTACCGGCACGCTGATGAGTGCGCTGTTCGCCTTCCTGTGCAGCCTGTACCTGACCCGCCCGCTGGCCTGGCTGCGCGAAGCAATGGGCCAGGTCGCCCAGGGTCGTTTCGAGGTGCGGGTCAAACCCAGGCTGGGCAAACGCCGTGACGAAATCGTCGAACTGGCCGAAGACTGCGATCGCATGGCCGGTCAGCTCAAGGCGTTGGTGCAGGCGCAGCAGAACCTGCTGCACGATATTTCCCACGAACTGCGCTCGCCTCTGACCCGCATGCATGCCGCCATCGGCCTGATGCGCCAGCAACCGGACCGGCTCGACATGCTTGAACGGGTGGAGCGCGAGTCGCGGCGCATGGACGACCTGATCGAGCAACTGCTGACCCTTGCTCGCGCCCAGTCCCGGCAGGGCGACGACTTCGCCACCCTCGATGTGGTCGAACTGCTGGCGCAGATCGTCGAAGACGCCCGCTTCGAGGCCGGCATGAAGCAGTGCCAGGTTTGCTTGCAGGCCCAGGGCACATTTATCACTCATGGGCATGAAGAACTGCTGTACCGGGCGTTCGAGAACATCATCCGTAATGCCGTGCGCTACACCGCAGCAGGTACCGAGGTGTTGGTCGAGGCCGCGCTGGCGCCGGGCGGGCAATGGTTGCAGGTCAGCGTCAGCGACCATGGCCCGGGTGTCGAGCCGGCGCGCCTGCAGCGCATCTTCGAGCCATTCGACCGCGGCACCGACAGTAACGGTGACGGCTTTGGGCTGGGCCTGGCGATTGCCCAGCGGGCCGTTGCCTTGCACGGCGGCAGCATCACCGCATTGGCCGCCGCGAGTGGCGGGTTGCGGGTGCGCATCGAGCTGCCGCAGGCAAACCCTGCGTGAGCAAGGCCGCTCCAAGGGAACTGCACTTATTGAATTAGCAGGGCCCCTGTGGGAGCGGCTTTAGCCGCGAACACCGGCGCAGCCGGTGCCATGCACCGCGTTGGATTCTTCGCGGCTAAAGCCGCTCCCACAGGTACATCGCTGTTCTCGAGGTTGTCGCTGTACCTGTGGGATCGCAATCGCAATAAAGGCTTCAAGGCGTGAGGGTCGGCACGAACATGCCCGTCTTCACATTGCTCATCGACACCAGCGTCTTGAAGCGCTTGACGTTGTTGTTCTCGAAGAACAGTTCGCGCGTCAGCTGGGTGTACTGCTCCATGTGCCGCACCAGCATGATCAGCACGAAATCGCACTCTCCGGCCACGTAGTAGCACTGCTGCACCTGCGGGCAGGCGAGGAAGGTGCGTTTCATCTCGTCCAGCAGGTCCAGCCGCTCGTTCTCCACTTCAACCTCGGTGATCACCGTCAGCGTGTACCCAAGCTGCTCCGGGTTCACCTGTGCCACCGTGCCGCGGATCACGCCGTCGGCCGCCAGCTTCTTCAGCCGCCGATTGACCGCTGCCGAGGACAGGTTGACCTGCGCACCGAGGTCCAGCTGTGAAGTACCAGCGTCGCGCTGCACGGCGTCGAGCAGGGCCAGGTCGAAGTGATCGAGGGGCATGAAGGGGCCTCTGTAGGTAAACAGCGGTAAACGCCGGGAATGCGTAATAAAAGTGCGCGCAAAGGCCAAAAATCAAGCTTTTCGTGCATGGCGAGCGAATAGAATTCTCCCATGAACAAAAACGGCGGTGTAGAGCCAAGGCTTTGCACCCAGGGAGAAACGGTTGATGAATGCGAGTACCCCACTGCAACTGAACGGCGCTTTGCTGCTGCAGCAGATCCGTGCACTCGGCCAGGTAGGCGCTGACGCCACCCACGGCGGGCGCACCCGGATTGCCCTGAGCGATGCCGAAAAGGCCGGGCGCGACCTGCTGGTCGGTTGGATGCGCGAACTTGACCTCGACGTGCAGGTCGACCGCATCGGCAACATTTTCGGTACTTTGCGCGCTGCCGCCGACAGCGGTGAGCAACACTCACTGATGATGGGTTCGCACATCGATACCGTCATCAACGCCGGAGCCCTGGATGGCTGCTATGGCGTGCTGGCCGGGTTGGCGGTGATTCGGGCCTACCGGGATGCCGGGCGCTTGCCTGAGCGTTCGATCACGGTCGGCGCATTCACCAATGAAGAGGGTGTGCGCTACCAGCCCGACATGATGGGCTCACTGGTACATGCCGGCGGCCTGCCCTTGCAGCAGGCGCTGGACACCCTTGGCACAGACGGTACGCGGCTTGGCGATGAACTGGCGCGCATCGGCTATGCCGGCACGCTGGAGCCTGGCGCCATCGTGCCGCATGAATACCTCGAACTGCATATCGAGCAGGGGCCGATCCTCGAAGCCGAGAACACCCTGATAGGCGTGGTCGAGAACCTGCAGGGCATTTCCTGGCAGCAAGTAGAGGTGAAAGGGCACGCCAACCATGCCGGCACCACGCCGACCCACCTGCGTCATGACGCAGGCTTCGTCGCCAGTGCCATCGTTGCCGAGTTGCGCGCCATGGCCGTGGATTCCGGCACGACCCTGGCCACGGTGGGCTGCATGCAGTTCGAGCCGAACGTGATCAACGTCATCCCGCGCAAGGCCACCTTCACCGTCGACCTGCGCGACCCCGACGAAACCTGCCTGGCTTACGCCGAAAATCGCCTGAGCCAATACCTGGAGGCGCTTGCCGAGCGCGAAGGGGTCACCATCACCACCGAGCGCCTGGTGCGTTTCGAACCGGTGATCTTCGACGCAGGCCTGGCGGATGCCATAGAAGCCTCGGCGCAGCGTTTCGGCTTCAGCCACCGGCGCATGACCTCCGGTGCTGGCCACGACGCGCAAATGATCGCCCGCATTGCCCCCGCCGCGATGATCTTCGTGCCCAGCCAGGGCGGCATCAGCCACAACCCGCGCGAGCATACCGACGACGAGCAACTGATCCAGGGCGCCCAGGTACTGCTGGATGTGGTCAGCCGTCGCCTGACCCACCCCTGATCCCCACTGTAATGCCCCGCCCGCTGAAGCCTGGTTTCAGCGGCATGGGCTTCCTGTTGCCTGCAGAAAGGAGTACCGCATGTTTGTTTCCAACCCCAAGGCTGGTCGCCGGCCTTACCCGCAAGCGTTGCAAGAGGTGATGAGCATTGCCAGGGCTGAAGAAAGCCGCCAGTGGCTGGCCGGCTGGGCGCGCTTGAACGCTGGCGCTACGCCGCTGTACACCCTGCCTGACCTGGCTGCCGAGCTGGGTGTTGCCCAGGTGTCGGTGAAGGATGAATCGGTGCGCTCGGAACTGGGCAGCTTCAAGGCCCTGGGCGCGCCGATTGCCTTGGTCCGGCTGATCCGGCGTACCTTCCCCGCGCAGCAGTTCGACCCGCGTGGCTTGCTGGAAGGCCAGTACGCCGACCTGCTGGCGCAGTTCACCGTGGTCAGCGCCACCGATGGCAACCATGGCAAGGGCCTGGCGGCCGCCGCGCAAAGTATCGGCTGCCGCTGCGTGATCGTGCTGCATGCCAACGTCAGCATCGAGCGCGAACAGGCGATCGCGGCCTATGGCGCACAGATCGTGCGCATTGCAGGCAATTACGACGAGTCGGTCGAGCATGCTGCGGAGCTGGCGACCAGCAATGGCTGGACCGTGGTTTCCGATACCTCCTATGAAGGCTACGAAGTGATCCCGCGTGACGTGATGCAGGGCTACGGCACCATTGCTGCGGAAATCATCGAAGCCACTGCCGGGCAACCGCCGTTCACCCACGTGTTCCTGCAGGGCGGGGTGGGCGGCCTGGCGGCCGGCATCGTCAGCTACCTGTGGGAGCACTACGGCGCACAGCGCCCGCTGTTGGTCATGGTCGAACCGGAGCAGGCGGACTGCCTGTACCAGAGCGCCTTGCTCGGCAAGCCGGCCAGGGCGACCGGCTCGGTGGACTCGGTAATGGCAGGCCTGGCGTGCGGCGAGACATCGCCGCTGGCCTGGCGCTTCCTGGAGCCGAGCGTCGATTACTTCATGACCATCAGCGATGACCAAGCTGTCGCCGCCATGCGCCGTCTGGCGGCTGGCAGCGCTCGCGACATTCCGCTGGTTGCCGGTGAGTCCGGCGTCGCCGGCCTGGCCGGGCTTGCCCACCTGGTAACGGATGCTGGCGCATCTGCCGACCTGGGTATCGACGGCAACGCCCGCATCCTCTTCATCAGTACCGAAGGCGCCACCGCCCCCGGCGTATATGCCGACCTGCTGGGCGAGTCGGCCAGCTCGGTACTGGCCCGCCAGCAAGCCTGGCGCGTTGAAGTTTGATTCGGGGGCCGCATTGCGGCCCTATCGCGACGCAAGGCCGCTCCCACAAAGATGGCCTCGTCCTAGAGGGCAATGCAGAACCTGTGGGAGCGGCCTTGTGTCGCGATAGGGCTGCGCAGCAGCCCCAAAGTACAGAACCGCATTCGGTCCTAGTGCCCACCCTTCATCCGCCGTGCCACCAGGTAGATCCCCAGCCCGACCAGCGCCGTAGCCGCGCCGATGTACCCGGTGCTGGTCCAGCCCATGCCTGCGGTAATCGCCATGCCGCCCAGCCACGGCCCCAGCGCATTGGCCAGGTTGAACGCCGCATGGTTGGAGGCCGCCGCCAGGCTTGGCGCTTCATGGGCAATGTCCATCAGGCGGATCTGCAACGGTGCCGCCAGGGCAATCATGGTGCCGACCAGGCCAATGCCCAGCAGCAGGCTCCACAGCGCCTGGGCGGCAAAGCTGAAGAACAGCAGCACGGCAATCGACCACACCAGCACCAGCCCGACGGCGCGGAACTGCAGGCGGTCGAACAGCTTGCCTCCGGCGATGTTGCCGACAATGCCACCGACGCCGAACGCCGCCAGGCCGAACGGAATCCACTGCGGCGACACCTGGGTCACCTGCAACATGGTCGGCGCCAGGTAGCTGAACACACAGAACATGCCGGCAAAGCCGATCGAGGCGATGCCCAGCGCCATCCACACCTGCGGCAGGGTGAAGGCTTGCAGTTCCTTGCGCGGGTCGCTGCGCACTTCATCGTGGCGCTGGGGCACGAAGCGCCAGACCAGGGCGATGGTGCACAGGGCGATCGCGCCAACCAGCACGAACGCCGAGCGCCAGCCGAAGTACTGGCCCAGCAAGGTGGCGATCGGGTTGCCGAGCAACATGGCCAGGGTCAGCCCCATCATCACCCGGGCCACGGCCCCCGCCCGCTGGTCCTTGGCTACCATGCTCGACGCCACCACCGCCGCGATGCCGAAGTAGGCGCCATGGGGCAGGCCGCTGATGAAGCGGAAGGCGACAAGGCCACCGAACGAGGGGGCGAAGGCGGTAGCCAGGTTGCCAAGGGCATACAGCGCCATCAACAACAGCAGCATGTGCTTGCGCAACAGCCGGGCACCGATGATCGCCAGTGTCGGGGCGCCGACCATCACCCCCAGCGCATAGGCGCTGATGGCATGGCCCACCTGGGGCTCGCTCAATTGCAGGTTGCTGGCGATATCGGGCATCAGGCCCATGATGGCGAACTCGCCGGTGCCAATGGCAAAGCTGCCCAGCGCCATGGCGGCTTCCATCTTCGCGACGGTAGTTTTGCTGGGGAGAGGGGGTAATTCCTGAACTGACATCTGGATCCTTGTTGAAACATGCTGAAACGTTCAAGGCGGGATCATAGTCAATCCGTGACGGTGACGTCGAGGAAGCTGGCCGGCTTCCTGGACCTGCGGCATGAACAGCACCTGTGGGAGCGGGCATGCCCGCGAAGAATCCAGCGCGGAGGATGGCACCGGCTGCGCCGGTGTTCGCGGGCACGCCCGCTCCCACAAGGCTCTGCACAAGCCTGGGAGGGGGATTACAACGTCAGCTTCTTGCTGAACTTGGTCTCCATGACAATGTGCGACGCCGTATGGGTCACACCCTTGATCATGTTTATACGGGTCAGTTCGGCATTCAGTTCGCCCAAGGTGTGGGTGGTCAGGTGGATGATGAAATCCATTTCGCCCGATACCGCGTACACCGCCTGCACCGACTCCATCTTGCGCAAGGTGGTCATCACGTCGGTGTAGCTCTTGTTGCTGCAGGAGGTCATGGTGAAGCAGTTGATCACCTGCTGCAGCTTGTCCTGGTCGATGCGCACGCTGTAGCCGGTGATCACGCCGGCATTTTCCAGGCGGTTGATGCGCTCCTGCACCGCCGAGCGCGACACACCCAGCTTGCGTGCCAGCGAGGCTGTGGGCTCGCGGGCGTTGGCCTGCAGCAGCGCCAGCAGTTGGCGGTCCTTTTCGGTAAGTTTGAACAGCGCGCCGGGGGGGAGGGCGTCCATGGCGATTCCTGGTTGTCGTTCTAGTTGTTGTACTGCGAGCGCGCTTCCTGGAACCGGTCCATCAGTTTCAGCCCGGCATACACCGCTTGTGCCGCAGCAGGCCCAAACGGTCCGCCGTTCCATTCCAGGCCATAGGCATCGAACAGGCGATAACGGTCGGTTTCGCCGCACACTGCCTCGGCGACTACCCTGGCGCCCACGGGTGCGGTGTTCATACCATGGCCCCCAAATGAAGTACAGGCCCACAACCCCGGGCCCAGAGGGCCGATGTGCGGCATCTTGTGGCGGGCGTAGCCCATCAGCCCGGACCAGGCCTTGGCGACTTTCAAACCCTGCAGCTGCGGATAAACGCTGAGGATGTCACGGGTCAGCAACTGCCCGAGGCGTTGTTCGTCCTGCAGATTGCGGGTGGTGATATGGCCACCCCACAGCAGGCGGTCACCTTCGACGATGCGGTAGTAATCCGAGGCGCGGCGGTTGTCGCCGACGGCATCCGTGGTACGTACCACGTCATTCAGGCGTTCACCCAGGTGTTCGGTGAGTACCACGTAGGTGGCGATCGGCAGGAAAGCTCGGCGCAGCCGGCCGAACTCGGCGCCGCCGTAACCGCCGCAGCAGTACACCACATCGGCACAGGTGACCGCGCCGTGGGCAGTGGTTACGCGGTGGCGCCCGGCCACGCGTGCTACCCGCAGCATGGGCGATTGCTCGTGGATACAGCCGCCGGCAAGCTCGACCAGCTCGGCCAGGCCCAGGCAGTAGTTCAGCGGGTGGAAATGAAAACCATGGCTGTCGCGCAGCCCCTGGTAGTAGCAGTCGGTGTTCAGGTGGCTGCGTAGCGTCGGGGTATCCAGGTATTCCATCTCGAAACCGAAGTCACGGGCCATGCGGTCGCGGGTGCGCTGCAGGTTGTCGGCGTCGTCGTAGCGCACCACGCTGAGTTTGCCGGTGGTCGCGGCACAGCCTGGCAGCTGGTGGCGGGCGATGGTGTCGCGGACGATATCGACGCCCTCCAGTGACAGCCGGAACAATGCCGCTGCTGTCGGCTTGCCGCAGCGCCGCTCGATGGCCGACAGCCCTTCGGACCAGCCCTGCAGCACGAAGCCGCCATTGCGCCCTGAGGCCCCCCAGGCCACTCGCGCGGCTTCCAGCAATACCACCGAGCGCCCGCGCGACAGCAGTTCCAAGGCTACGCTCAGGCCCGCCAGGCCGCCGCCGATGACGCATACATCGGCCCGGGTTTCGCCGGCCAAAGCCGGGCGCTGCGAGGCCGGGCGCATGGTTCCGGTGTAGTAGTTGTTGCTGTAGCTGGACATCGGCTGGGTCATCCTTTTACTGAGCGTTGCATGTTCTACGGGCACGCGGGGGCCGCACGCCCTTCAGCTGAGGGGCGCTGGCCTGTGGGTGATGGGGTTATTGCACTTGCGTGAGGTCGGCGCCGTACCACTTCTCGGACAGCTGCTTCAGCGTACCGTCGGCCTTCATGCTTTCGACGGCCTTGGCCAGTTCGGCATTGAAGGCGTCGTCGCCCTTGTCGGTGGCGATGGCCAGCGGTTCGTAGTAGGCGGGCTTGCCCTGCACCGGGGCAATCGGGTAACCGGCCTTGATCGCGCCCATGATGGTCGGCAGCGGCGACAGTGCGGCATCCAGGCGGGTGCCGTTGCCCATGCGCAGGTCATCCAGCGGGCCCATGCTGTCGCCGTAGGTCTGCACATCGCCAGGCTCCACGGTGTAGCTGAACGCAGGTACGTCCGCCGCGTCGATCTTCAGCCGGCGGTTGATGTAGTCCTCGGAGGTAGTGCCGGCCTCGACGCCGATGGTCTTGCCATTGAGGTCGGCAGCGCTGGCGCCGGCGGCATCCTTGTGCACTGCGAACATGTAGGGGGTGTAGTAGTAGATGGCCGGGAAGTCGAGTACGCGGCCACGCTCGGTGGTAGGCGTCATCGAACCGACCGACAGGTCCCAGCGGCTGGCCCAGCGCCCGGCAGTGATGATGCCGTACTCGGGGGTGACAAACGCTACCGTGGTGCCCATGCGCTTGCCGATTTCTTTGGCAACATCGATGTCGAAGCCCTTGAGGGTGTTGTCCTCGCCGAGGAACGACTGCGGTGGCCAGTTGGCGGCGGTGGCCACTTTCATGACCTTGCTCTGGTGGATGCGATCCAGGGTGGCGCCCGCCCAGGCGGCGCCGGTCATCAGGGCCAGGCTGCCGGCGACGGCAGTGAGGGCAAACAAGCGTGCAAGTGGGTTCATTCGGTAAGTCTCCGGGTATGCAATTGTTGTTGTGGTGTTGGCACAGCGGTAGACACAGGCCTCAGTGGCTGAGAATCTGCGAAAGGAACTCCCTGGCGCGGGCATGGCGCGGGTTGTCGAAGAAGTCGTTGGGCCGGGCCTGCTCGATGACCTGGCCTTGGTCCATGAAGATGATGCGGTCGGCGACCCGGCGGGCGAAGCCCATTTCGTGGGTGACACAGAGCATGGTGATGCCATCCTGGGCCAGCTCGCCCATCACATCGAGCACTTCCTTGACCATTTCCGGGTCCAGTGCCGAAGTGGGTTCGTCGAACAGCATGATCCGCGGCTTCATGCACAGCGCGCGGGCAATGGCTACCCGCTGTTGCTGGCCACCGGAAAGCTGGCCGGGGAATTTGTCGGCTTGGCTGGCGATGCGCACCCGCTCCAGGTACTCCAGGGCCAGGGCGCGGGCCTGGGCCTCGTTGAGCCTGCTGACCAGGCGCGGACCGAGCATCAGGTTTTCCAGCACGGTCAGGTGCGGGAACAGGTTGAACTGCTGGAACACCATGCCGACCTGGCGACGAATGGCGGCCACGCTGGCGGCATCACGGTCAAGCGGGTTGCCGGCAATCAGCACCTCGCCTTTCTGGAAGTCCTCCAGCAGGTTCAGGCAGCGAATCAGTGTGGACTTGCCTGAGCCTGACGGGCCGCAGACCACCACGATCTCGCCGCTGGCGATTTCCAGGTCGATACCCTTGAGTACATGAAAGTCGCCGTACCATTTCTGCAGACCGCGGATCGATACGGCGGCCTGGGCGGCAGCTGGGGTGACTACTTGGTTCATCGTGATGCTCCTCGATCAGCGGTGGGCGCGGTCGAAACGTTTTTCCAGGCGCGACTGCACGGCTTCGAGCAGGATCGACAGCACCCAGTACAGGACGGCGGCGGTAATCAGCATTTCCAGGTGGCGGAACTCTGCGCGGCCCTGTGTGCGAGCCAGGAACATCAACTCCCACACGCCGATCACTGACACCAGCGAGCTGTCCTTGAGCATGGAAATGAACTGATTGCCGGTGGGCGGGATGATCAGTCGCATCGACTGCGGCAGGATCACCCGGGTCATTGCCTGGAAGGGGGTCAGGCCAATTGCTCGCGAGGCTTCCCACTGCCCGCGCGGAATGCTGCTGATGCCGGCGCGGAAGATTTCCGTCATGTAGGCGCCATAGCACAGCGACAGGGCCAGGATGCCCGCCGGCACTGCACCGACCACGTAGCCGAGTTGGGGGATGCCGAGATAGATCAGGTAGATCTGGATCAGCAGCGGTACACCGCGGAAGAACGAGGTATAGAAACTGGCGATGGCGATGGCGAAGCCGTTGGACGACAAGCGTGCAGTCGCACCCATCAGGGCCAGGACGAAAGCGATGGCGATCGAGATCGTGGACACGTAGACGGTGGTGAACACCCCTTGGGTGATCATGAAGCCGACCTTGCTGGCGATGAAACTGTAAGACAGGTCGAAAGTGTCGAAGAACAGCAGGAACAGCAGCAACAGTTCGAACCAGACGGTGATTACCTGGGCCCGTAGCGCAAAGCGGCCGAGGATGAACAGATTCAGCACCAGGGTGACGGCCAAGGTGGCGGCCACGGCGATGTTGCGCATTAGCGGTGCCTGCAGGTCGAGCACGATCGGGCCCATCAGCCGGGCCAGGCTACCGTCGCCCACACCGTAGAAAAGGGCGAGTGCAAAGATCACGGCGGTGGTCAGGGCCATGAACGCAGGGTTGTCGGTCGCACGCGGTTTGACGATATGGTCTCTGTACATGGGGTCGTGCCTCACGGAGCTGGGCTCGTTTGTTGTTGTGAGGCCATTGTAGGGAGGCGAAGCGCAGGCAAGAACCTGACGGATTGCAACGATTGACAGGTTTGTAATGGCATTTGACGGGTGCATTGCCTGACATTTGCTGCCTGGGTCCCGTCAACTCGTTTGCCACCGGATGCGCCGGTATTCGCGGCTAAAGCCGCTCCCACAGGGATCACTGCAGGCTTGCGGTATGCACAACCCCTGCGGGAGCGGCTTTAGCCGCGAAGAGGCCGGAACAGGCTGGCCTCAACGCTCCAGGTAATGGGTCTGCGCGGCAAAATCGATGAAGCGCTTGCTGGCCAGCGACAGGTATTCCCCCGAGCGCCAGCACAAGCGGAAGCTCATCTGCTGCGCTGGCTGGAACGGTACGCCGACAATGCCCGGCGTGCGTTGTTGCACCGAGCGCAGCAAGGTCGCCACGCCCATGTTGTCCAGCGCGGCCTGTACCACCAACGATACGAAGTTGCTCTGCAGTGCTACCTGGTACGTGATGCCATGTTCGGCGAAGAACGCATCCAGCAGGTGGCGCTGCACGAAGGTGCGGTCGAATACCACCATGTCGGTATTGCGCAGGTCCTCGGCCGTGAGGAAGGCCTTGCCGGCATAGGGATGGTCAGGGTGCATGCACGCCAGCATCTCGTCGCTGCCCAGCAGGATCGATTCCTTGTCGGGCGGCACGCGCCTGGACTCCAGCAGCGCCAGGTCGATTTCCCGTTGTTCCAGGCGATGGCCAATGTCCTCGGCACTGCCTTCGAACACGGTCATGGCAATGCCCGGGTACAGCTGGCGGAAGGCGTTCATCAAGCCGGGCACATAGTGCAGGCCGAACATCGGCGGGATACCCAGGCGCACTTCGCCGCGCTTCAGGTCGGCCATGTCGCGCAGTTCTTGCCGGGCCACATCCATTTCGCGCAGGGCCGATTCGATACGTGGCAGGAAGCGTTCGCCCTCGGCTGTCAGGATGACTTTGCGCGTGGTGCGGTTGAACAGGGTGACGCCCAGTTCTTCTTCCAGGCGGGTAACAGCCATGCTCAGTGCCGGCTGGGCAATATGCAGGTGCTGCGCGGCTTTGGTGAAGCTGCCTTGGCGCACGATCTCGACGCAGCAGCGCAATGCCTTGAGGTTCATTGAGGGGGTTTACCGTTCATAACAAACTGTGATGCCAAGCATCATAACAATATATTTATTATTATTAACCAGAGGGCCTACGATGCGCGCCACTGAGACATCCTGCAACATCTCAGTCACGCAGCTTAATAAATCTGCAATCCCACAAAGATTTTGAGGTAGTACCCCAAATGGCCAAGGCCGCCGATGTCGTTGTGCAATGCCTGGAAAACGAAGGTGTCGAGTATGTATTCGGCATTCCTGGTGAGGAAAACCTCGACCTGCTCGAATCCCTGCGCAAGTCGAAGATCAAGCTGGTACTTACCCGTCACGAGCAGTCCGCAGGTTTCATGGCTGCCACCTATGGTCGCCTGACCGGCAAGACCGGCGTCAGCCTGTCGACCCTCGGCCCTGGCGCCACCAACCTGGTCACCGCCAGCGCCTACGCCTACCTGGGCGGCATGCCGATGATGATGATCACCGGCCAGAAGCCGATCAAGAAGTCCAAGCAGGGCCGTTTCCAGATCATCGACGTGTGCGGCATGATGGACCCCATCACCAAGTACACCCACCAGTTCGCCTCCGCCGACAACATCCCTTCGCGCATGCGCGAAGCCTTCCGCCTGGCTGAAGAAGAAAAGCCGGGTGCCGTGCACCTGGAGCTGCCGGAAGACATCGCCGCCGAGCAGACCGACGCACTGCCGATCCCGCCAAGCCTGCACCGCCGTCCGCTGGCCGAGCACGTGGCGATCGACGCTGCCGTGCAAAAGCTGCTGAACGCCCGCAATCCGATCCTGGTGATCGGCGCCGGCGCCAACCGCAAGATGACCGCCAAGGTCCTCAAGCAGCTGATCGACAAGACCGGCATCCCGTTCATCACCACCCAGATGGGCAAAGGTGTGGTCGACGAGCGTCACCCGCGCTTCCTGGGCAACGCCGCGCTGTCGTCGGGTGACTTCGTGCACCGCGCCGTCGAAGCCGCCGACCTGATCGTCAACATCGGCCACGACGTGATCGAGAAGCCGCCGTTCTTCATGGTCCGTGGCGGCACCGAGGTCATCCACATCAACTTCCGCTCTGCCGAAGTCGATGCCGTGTACTTCCCACAGGTGGAAGTGATCGGCGACATCGCCAACGCCGTATGGCAGATCAGCGAAGCGCTGAACGACACTTCGCACTGGGACTTCACCCGCCTGATGGCCATCCGTGAAGCCAACGAAGCGCAGATCGCCGAAGGTGCCGACGACAACCGCTTCCCGGTCTACCCGCAGCGCATGGTCGCGGACATCCGTCGCGTGCTGCCGTCCGAAGGCATCGTTGCCCTGGACAACGGCATCTACAAGATCTGGTTCGCCCGCAACTACAAGGCGCACAAGCCGAACACCGTACTGCTTGACAACGCCCTGGCGACCATGGGCGCCGGCCTGCCATCGGCCATGGCCGCGCACCTGGTGCACCCGGACCGCCCGGTGATCTCGGTTTGCGGCGACGGCGGCTTCATGATGAACAGCCAGGAGCTGGAAACTGCAGTACGCCTGGGCATGCACATCACCGTGGTGATCCTGCGTGACGACGGCTACGGCATGATCCGCTGGAAGCAGGCCAACATGGGCTTCACCGATTTCGGCCTGGACTACGGCAACCCGGACTTCGTCAAGTACGCCGAAGCCTACGGTGCCAACGGCCACCGCGTGGAAAGCGCCGAAGGCCTGCTGCCGCTGCTCGAGCACTGCATCAAGACCCCGGGCGTGCACGTGATCGACTGCCCGGTCGATTACAGCGAGAACGACCGCATCCTCAACAGCGAGCTGCGTGAGCGCGCGCTGGCGGTGTAAGGCCTGACAGGTACGGCGCCAGCTGAAGGCTGGCGCCGTACCTGTGGAGGAGCGGCCTTGTGTCGCGATGGGCCGCAAAGCGGCCCCCGGATTTCAGCGTCAACGCAACAATCGCCGGGGCTGCCATGCAGCCCATCGCGACACAAGGCCGCTCCTACAGGGACAGCGACCTGCCTCAGAATCCATCCACAGCATCGTTCAAAGGGCGAGTTCGGTGTCCTTGGCGGTGTAAGGCCTGACAGGATCGGCACCGCCCAAAGCTGGCGCCGATCCTGTGTAGGAGCGGCCTTGTGTCGCGATGGGCCGCAAAGCGGCCCCCCGGATTTCAGCGTCAACGCAACAATCGCCGGGGCTGCCATGCAGCCCATCGCCACACAAGGCCGCCCATACAGGGATAGCGACCTGAATCTTTGAGCCGGTGCCATCCACAGCATCGCTCAAAGGGCGAGTTCGGTGTCCTTGATATTGGCAATCGGGCCGAGAATGGCTGGGTCGAACGGCGCAAGCGCCTGTTGGCTCGCCAGGCGCCGCGGGTAGTCCGGATTTGCCAACGCTGCCTTGCCGAGTGCAACCATATCGGCACCCTCATCCAGAACACTGTCGGCACGCTGCACATCCTGCAAGCCACCATTGGCAATCAGCAGGGCCCCAGGCGCATAACGCCGTGCCAGCTGTACCAGGCTGGCAGCACTGCTGGAAAATGCCGGTTGCCAGGCTTCGTGCTCGGTGACATGGATGAAGTCGACGCCCACATCACGCAGCGAGCCAAAGATGGTTTCCGCGTCCCGCTCGCCCCGCGCCCACTTGTGCCCGAAGTCGTTGACCTTGCCTTGGGAAATACGCACGCCAAGCGGCACATCACCCACCTTGGCGCGAACGGCCTTGACCACCTCGAGCGTCAGTTGCACGCGCCGCTCGGTGCTGCCACCCCAGCGATCGATCCGTTGGTTGCTGTAGTCGGTAAGGAACTGGTCGAGCAGGTAACCGTTGGCACCGTGAATCTCGATACCATCGAAACCGGCGACCTGCATGGCCCGTTTTGCGGCATTGGCGAAACCGGTGATGGCATCGGCAATGTCTTCATCGGTCATGGCTTTGGGCTCTGCATAGCGCCCATCCCCTTGGTAGAACGGCATCTGCTCGCCTTTGGGCCGAACCGCCGAAGGCGCCGCGGTTTCACGCTTGAAACGGTTGCCTTGGCTCAGCGCGCCCGCATGCATCAGTTGCGCAAACACCGCGCCTTGGTGGGCGTGTATCCGTTCGACGACTGGTCGCCAGGTACTTGCCTGCTGCTCATCCGTCATGCCGGGCTGGTACCGGTAGCCCTGCGAGTACTGCTGGTCGGTATACAGGCCTTCGGTGATGACCAGGCCAAAGCCGCCTTTTGCGAAACGTTCGTAGTAGTGGGCCATGGCTGCCGTGGCATCACCGGTTTCGCTCGCGCTGACGCGGGTCATGGGCGCTACCGCCAGGCGATTGGGCAATGCCAGCCCAGCAATATCGATTTGCGTTAAAGTGCGTGTTTTGAAAGCTGTCATTGGATTTCTCTCGGATCAGGGCGCGCACACTATGGCGCCGATGCACTGAGGCTACTGTTGGATGTACGCCTGACCAAGGTAGGCCGCAGAGAAGCCGGTATAACGCCAAAGGATATGATCATGCTCGTTGCCGACCTGCGGGTTTTCCTCGCTGTCGTCGCCGCCGGCACCCTGTCAGCGGCAGGCCGCCAGCTCGATGTGTCGCCCATGCAGGTATCACGCAGGCTTGCGGCACTGGAGGAAGAACTCGGCGTGCGCCTGTTCCATCGAACCACCCGTGCCGTGGCCCTGACGGCAGAGGGTGAGGCGCTGCTGCCGTATGCCAGGACCATGACGGAAGCCGAGGACAGCGCGCTTGGCGAGTTGCGGCCGTCATCAAGCACCGTCAAAGGGCTGTTGCGTATTACAGCGCCCAGTGTTTTCGGCCAGGGCATCGTGGTTGGGCTGCTGCCGCAACTGCTGGCTCGGTACCCGGACCTGCGCATCGACCTGGATGTGTCGGACAAACTGGTGGACCTGGTCGGGCAGGGCCTTGACCTGGCCTTGCGCGTAGCGCCCCTGGCCGACTCGGAACTGGTGGCGCGCAAGATCGCCCCCAACCCGAGGGTGCTGTGCGCAGCGCCCGCTTACCTGCAACAGCACGGCCAGCCGCGCACAATGGCGGACCTGGAACAACATGCCTGCATCATGCTGCAGGCTGTGCCACGCTGGCCGTTCGTGGTCGACGGGGGCCTGCAGCATCGACGCATGCAGGCGCGGGTGAGTACCAGCAGCGTGGAGGCTGTGAGGTCGGCCGCTGTTCAAGGATTGGGCATCGCCATGCTGGCTCATTGGGACGTGTTCCAGCACATCCGTGACGGCCTGCTGGTAGAGATCACGCTGCAGGACGCACAGATGGAGCAGTTGGCCGTCTGGGCGGTGATGCCGACCCGTCGCTACGTACCGGCGCGGGTGAAAGTGTTTCTCGAGGCGCTGGAAGGCGCGCTGGCGCGTCACGGCCGGCCAGCTTGAACCGCCCGCCCGCGAAGAGGAGCACAAATGTATCCCCTGCGCGGGCCTTCGACCAGGCAATCAGTTTCAGCTGGCACTGTAGCGCGGTGCCAGCCGGTTGCTGGAAAGCTCACCGAACAGGGCCTGACGGTTGCTCTCGTAGGTTTCGTAGCGCTGCAGGTCATGCAGGGCAGGGATGGAGATCAGTACCTTGTTGTCGAAGTCCTGTAGGGCGCCTTCGACCAGGTCGTCAACCGACATCACGATACCTGGGTCGAGGTTCTCCACCGGCAAGCCGCCAATCGCCCAGAAGTCGGTGGCCGTGGCACCAGGCAGCACGGCCTGGACCTGGATGCCGTGTGGTGAAAGTTCCTTGTACAGCGACTGGGTGAAGGCGGTGACGTACGCCTTGCTGGCGCCATAAACGCCATTGAGCAGCTCCGGGACCAGGCTGACGACCGACGAGATATTGATCACTGCACCTTGCTGGCGGGCAACGAAGCCTGGCGTTACGGCATAGGTAAGGCGGGTGAGGGCGGTGACGTTGAGGCTGATCATCTCGGCCATGCGTTCGACATCGCTTTCCAGCAGGGGGGTATGGGTGCCGATACCGGCATTGTTCACCAGCAGGGTGATGCTCGCGTCTTCACGCAACTTGCGCTCGACCCGGGCGAGTTCCTCGGGGCTTGCCAGGTCTGCCGGGAAGACTTCGACACTTTGCCGGGTTTCCTGGCTGATGCGGCTGGCCAGCGCATTGAGGCGGTCGCGGTTGCGTGCGACCAGCACGAGGTCATAGCCGAGGCGGGCCAGGCGCTCGGCGTATACCGCGCCGATACCCGAGGAAGCGCCGGTAATGAGAGCGGTGCCTTTGTGCGAGTGAGTCATGATTCAAGCTCCAGTGGTTGGGGACTGGGGCCATGATGCGGTAGATTTTCACTGGCTCAAATGACGTATATGGTAGTGTTTCAGGACACTACCATACGGAGCCCGGTCATGCATCGCATCGGCTATCTGATCACCGAAGGTTTTCAAATCATGGGCCTGGCCACGCAGACGGTGTTCGAGGTCGCCAACCTCGTCGCCGGGGAGGCGTTTTACCGGGTGCAGAACTTCTCGGTAGGTGGCGGCATGGTCCGCTCATCGCTGGGCATGCCCATCGAAACCCTGCCGTTGGCTGCACCAGGCCTGGCTGACACCTGGATGGTCAGCGGTACCCTGACCCCCGAGACGCCCCCCGCCGATGAGGTGCTGGCGTGTGTGCAAGGCTTTGTTGCCAGTGCGCGCAGGACTGCCGGGCTGTGTACCGGCACCTTCGTGCTGGCTCAGGCCGGCGTGCTGGACAATCGCCGGGCCACCACCCACTGGGCCTATGCCAAGGCACTGCGCACCCTGCACCCCAAGGTCGAGGTCGACGATGACCGGATCTTCATCATCGATGGGCCGGTCTGGACATCGGCGGGCATGACCGCGGCCCTCGACATGGCGCTGGCCATGGTGGAGAAAGACCTGGGGGCAGAGCTGGCCAGGTCGGTGGCGCACAAGTTGGTGATGCATCAGCGGCGCTCGGGCGGGCAGTCGCAACATTCCGAACTGCTCGCCCTGGCGCCGAAGTCGGACCGCGTCCAGAGCGCCCTGGAATACGCCCGCCAGCACCTGAGCCGCCCGCTCAGTGTCGAAGAGCTGGCCGGTGTGGTGCACCTGAGCCCCAGGCAGTTCACCCGGGTGTTCACTGCCGAAACCGGGCAGTCCCCGGCCAAGGCCGTGGAGAACCTGCGCCTGGAGGCTGCCCGCCTGATGATCGAGCAAAGCCGGCACAGCCTGGACGTGGTGGCCAGGGAGACAGGCTTCAGAGACCGCCGGCACCTGCGCGAGGTGTTCATCCGCGGGTTTGGGGTGCCGCCGCAGGCGGTGCGCAGGGATGCCAGGCGAGTGGTCTAGAGGGTCGTTCAGGCTTCCTCGAAATGCATCTCCGGTGGCTTGCGCTTGAAACCACGGGTAATCACGGTCAGGTAGAGCACCCCGAGGCAGAGCCAGCCTGCCCCCAGGTAGATCGCCAGGTGATCGAGACTCGCCATCAGCCACAAGGTGGAGGCAAAGCCCACCAGGGGGAATGCGAGGTACATCAGCAGCGCGTTGGCACCACGCTGCTGCATGGCAACCCAGTAGTGGAAGATCACCGCCAGGTTGACCAGGCTGAAGGCGAGAAAGGCACCGAAGTTGATGAACGAGGTGGAGGTCGTCACGTCCATGCGCAAGGCGAGCAGGGCGACCACTCCGCACAGGATGATGCTGGGCACCGGCGTGCTGAAGCGTTCGCTCAGCTTGCCGAAGAATGACCTGGGCAGCACACCGTCACGTCCCATCGCATACAGCAGGCGGGAGGCGCTGGCTTGCGCCGACAGGCCCGAAGTGAACTGGCCGACGATCAGCCCCAGCAGGAAGATGCTGACGAAGATGTCGCCACCGATGTTCTGGGCAATTTCATAAGCCGCCGCGTCGGCGTTGGCAAAGTCGGTGGACGGGTGAGCGAGCTGAACGAAGTAGCTGCAGGCGATGAACAGCCCACCGCCGATCAGGGTGATCAGCAGGATGGCTTTCGGGATGTTCTTGCGTGGTTCCCTGGTTTCTTCGGTCAGGGTGCTGACCGCGTCGAAGCCCAGGAATGAATAGCAGGCAATCGCCGCACCGCTCATGATCAGCGGCAACTGGGTGCCTTCCTTGTAGAACGGCTCGAGTGTCCACAGCGGCACCGTGGGGTCGCCCCAGACATAATGCACCGCGAGTGCAACGAACGCGGCCAGCACCAGCAGCTGAATGAACATCAACAGGCCATTGACGGCCTTGGCCAGCCGCAGGCCGATCACATTGATCGTCGTGGTGATGCCGATGAATGCCAGCACCCAAATGGCTTGCGGCACGCCCGGGAACGCCGAGTGCAGATAGGCCGCGCCAATGAGCCAGATCGCCATGGGCAGGAACAGGTAGTCGAGCAACACCGCCCACCCGGTGATGAAGCCCAGCTGCGGGCTGATCGATTTGCGCACGTAGGTATAGGCGGACCCGGCGACCGGGAAGGCGCGCGCCATGTGGCCGTAGCTCAAGGCGGTAAAGAGCATGGCGATGGCGGCAGCGAGGTAGGCTGCGGGTACCCTCCCTCCCGTGGTCTCGGCCAGGATACCGAATGTGCCCAGGACGATGATGGGGGTCATGTAGGCGATGCCGAAAAGCACCACCGAGCCCAGCGAAAGCGTTCGCTTGAGTGTGGCCATTACTGCTTGCTCCAGCTTGTGATTGTTATTCAGAGTCGAACACGCTGCCGTCCCTGGCGGCCTTGCATTCCAGTAAGAGAGCCTGGAAGGGTGGAATATTCAGGAGGGGATGATCAGTTCGCGAAGGCCGTTGGCGTGCTCGACCTGTTCACCCGGCAGCTGGATGCGGCGCTGGGCGATGTAGGTGTAGTCGCGCCGTGACTGCTGCAGTTGCTCCATGGCCAGCTCGACGGTCATGCGGCACTCGCCACGGCCGGCTTCGCACAGCAACTGGCCGTACGGGTCGACGACGGCACTGCCGCCAGCGAAGACCAGGCCGCCATCACCGTCGCCCACGCGATTGACCATGACCGCGAAGGCCTGGTTTTCCATGGCGCGTGCGGTGATGGCGGTTCTGTGAGTGGGCCCGTACGGGTCCATGTTGCCGTTGGTGACAATGATCAGTTCTGCGCCCAGCTGCCCCAGGGCACGGGCGGTTTCGGGGAATTCGATGTCAAAGCAGATCAGCAGGCCGACACGGATGCCTTTGAACAGGGCTGTCGCAAAACGGTCGCCTGGGGTGAAAACCCCGCAGTCCGATGCCCAAAGGTGGGTCTTGCGGTAGGTGAGCGCTACGCCTTCAGGCGTAACCAGCACGGTGGTGTTGTAGAAACGACCGTCGTCTGCGGCTTCGGCCAGCCCGACGACCACGGCAACGTTTTGCGCTTGTGCGGCCTGTTGGACTGCCGTGATGCTCGGGCCATCCAGTGGCTCGGCGATGCGGCCGATGTTTTCTTCGGTTGGGAAGCCCATCAACTGGGTTTCCGGAAAGACCAGCAGATCGGTATCGGCGCCGCAGTTGCCGATCGCCTCGATGGTGCGCTGCAGGTTGTACGCGGTATCGCCATCGCGACCGGCCAGTTGGACAAGCTCTACCTTCATTTCCAATCCTCGACTAACGGCTTCGACCGCCATGCCCTGGCGGCATGGGGTGTAAAAAACGATCCCGGTACAGGTTCGCTCAGCGTAAGCTAGCCCGGATTATGGGGTGGTCATCATGGCGGGGGGTATTACGCCCACGTGGTAACCCAACAGGGGTAGAGGATGAATTTTACGCTGCACGACATCGCCTGGCACCGATCGGTAGGCCAATTGATCGAAACCCTCGACAAGGACCACTTCTGGACAGCCCTGGTGCGGTTGCTGAACGAGTACGTTGCCTGCGACAGCTGGGTTGCGCTGCTGTTTTCCGCAGGGCGCCCGCAGGTGTTCGCCGAATGCCCCAGTGCAGACGGCAACCCTGATCCGCTGTTCCAGGATTACCTGAACGGCCTGTACCTGCTGGACCCGTTCTACGTGGCCAGCCGAGAGGCTGCGGTGTCCGGCCTGGTGCGCCTGGCGGATGTGGCCCCTGAATGTTTCGAGCAGACAGACTACTACCAGCGCTATTTCCGGCTTAACGTAGTTGCCGATGAAATTCAGTACAACGTGCAGTTGGATGCGCAGCGCACGCTGTGCCTGTCGCTGGGTAGCAAGCGCCGGTTCAGCATCGAACAGGTCACCCTGCTGGAACTGTTGCGGCCGTGGGTAACTGCGCTGATGCGCCAGCGGATGACCTTCGAGCGGGAGTTGCTGGAAGAGGCCACCAAGCCCGCGCCGCACTGGCAAAGCCGCATGGAGGACAGGGTCGAGCAGATGGAGTCGCCGCTGACCGGGCGTGAGCTGGAGGTGGGCAGGCTGATGCTCAGCGGGTGTTCCAGCAAAGAGATCGCGCGCAAGCTTGAAATCTCCGTGGAGACAGTGAAAGTGCACCGCAAGCATATGTACAGCAAGCTGGGTATCAAATCGCAGTCGGAGCTGTTTTCGCTGTTTCTTCAGGCCCAGCTGGGTTGATTCCGGCCAACTGCATACCCCGCGAACACCGGCTTGGCCGGTGCCATCCACCGCGTCGCCTGCTTCGCGGGCATGCCCGCTCCCACAAGGACCGCGCTGGCACCCAGGCCTGCGCTGCATCTTCAGATTCGACTGGTAATCAGAAATGACCCGCCCGCTGTTTGTTTCCATCGATGGGCCCAAGGGCACTGGCAAGACCACGCTTCTGGAGGCGGTTACCAAGGCCCTGAGGGCTGACAACAAGAAAGTGATCCGGCTTTGCGAGAAAAAAAGCGATCCCTACCGGGGAGAAACCATGGCCCTCGTCAACCAACTGGTCAGAAACCCCTCCCGGGACCTGGAATTGAGGGTATGCGAGCGCTTCGCCGAAAGCCGTGCCTGGATTTCCCGGCATGTGCTGCCCAGGCAGCCAGTAGACAGCATCATCCTGATCGATCGCTGGTACCCGTCTGATGCCGCATTTCGCCGTAGCGTGGCGTTCGACGAGATCCTGCGCCTGAACCTCGAGCGAAATGTGCAAGTGCCCGATTTGCATGTCGGCGTTGTCACGGCCCCTGATACTTCATGGGCAAGGGCCGCGGCACGAACGCGTGGGTTGGGCAGTACGGTGATCCATAGCCTGGACGAGCAGGTTGCCTGTACCGAGGCGTTCGAACGTGCGGTAGCGGAACACGGCTGGGTACTGTGCCGTAATGAAGGGGCCATCGAGGATGCAACGCTGCAGGTAGTGGCTGAGATCGATGGCGTGCTTCAGTGTGTTGATCGGGCTGGGGGCTGGCCTGTTCGCGGTGGTAGCTGACGTACCCCGGTGGATGCTGCATCATGCCTGGCCATTTACCGCCCCAGGGAGACAGCGATGATCAAGACCGGCGATACACTGCCCGACGTAACGCTTTACCAGTACAGCAACGGCGAGGGCGGTTGTGCGATCGGCCCGAACGCGTTTTCCCTGCACGAGCGCTGCAAGCAGAAAAAAGTGGTGATCTTCGGCTTGCCTGGTGCCTTCACGCCAACCTGTTCGGAACGGCATGTTCCGGGTTACGTGGCTGCGGCCCAGGATCTGTTCGCTACCGGGGTTGCCGAAATTCTCTGTGTTTCGGTCAATGATGCATTCGTCATGAATACCTGGGGCGCGAGCCTGCAGGTGGGCGAGGCGGTCAGGATGATTGGCGATGGCAACGGTGAGTTCAGCGAGGCGCTGGGCCTGATTCAGGACCTCTCGGCACGCGGCATGGGCCGGCGTTCGCAACGCTATGCCATGTTGGTCGACAACCTGGTGGTCCGGCACATCGCGGTCGAAGCACCCGGCAAGTTCGAGTGCAGCGACGCCGCGAGCATGTTGGCTGTTTGTAAGCCCTGAAGGCATACACAGGTCCTGTGGGAGATTGCCCAGCCCTTTGGGCCGCGCTGTCGCACAGATAACGGAGTTCGCAAGCGATCCTCGTACCCTGTGGGAGCGGCTTTAGCCGCGAAGAATCCAACGCGGTGCATGGCACCGGCTGCGCCGGTGTTCGCGGCTAAAGCCGCTCCCACAGGGTCCCTGCTAATTCAATGAGTTATGTGCAGTTCTATGGGAGCGCATGCGGTGTAACGGCTACGCGGCAAAGTCGGTAGAGAGCGACAGGTCCCGCCACTGGGCCAGTTCTTGCTCGACCGCGCTGTTCTTGGCCTCGATGCGCGCGACGGCGTCGCTGCCCAGCGCCAGGCGCAGTGGCAGGTTCGCTGCATTGGCCAGGACCAGCAGGGCTTCGGCCAGCTTCGCCGGGTTGCCGGGCTGGGCATGGTTGGCTGCCTCGGCGTAGTGGCGCATGACGCCGACGGTGGCTGCGTAGTCAGGCAGCTCCAGCGCCGTCTTCACCAGCGATTGGTCATCCAGGAAGTCGGTACGGAAGAAGCCCGGCTCGACCACGGTTACCTTGATCCCCAAGGGGGCCAGCTCCTGATGCATCGCTTCGCTGATGCCTTCGACCGCGAACTTGGTCGAACCGTACACCCCCCAGCCCATGTAGGCCTGGTAGCCGCCGAGCGACGAGATGTTGATCACGTGGCCGCTGCGTTGGCGACGCATGTGGGGCAGTACGGCGCGGGTTACGTTGAGCAGCCCGAAAACGTTGGTGGCGAACAGCCGTTCGGTTTCGCTGGCGCTGGTTTCTTCTACCGCGCCGAGCACGCCAAAACCGGCATTGTTGACCAGCACGTCGATTTGCCCGAAATGCTTGATGCCAGCAGCGACCGCCGCATGGGCGTCCTCTTCGCGGGTCACATCCAGCCGCACGGCCAGCAGGTTCGGGTGCTGGCCAAGGCGAGCCTCGATGTCTTCCGGGTTACGCGCCGTTGCGATGACGGCGTCACCCGCTGCCAGGGCCTGTTGGGCGATCAGGGTGCCGAAACCGCGGGAAGCGCCAGTAATGAGCCAGGTACGCATGTCAACTCCTCCTGTATCCGACCCTGCACCATGCGGGCCTTCTCGATGAGTTGAGCGAACTTTAAAATCTGCGGATTGATGTGATAATCCCATGAATATTACATAGGCCTTTGAGTAGCTTTCAGCAATGAAGCCAACCAGCACCGCCGACCTGTCCCTGTTCCTGTGCATTGCCCGCCACCTGAACTTCAGCCGCGCGGCGGTCGAGCTGGGCCTTACGCCCTCGGCCCTCAGCCATGCGCTGCGGGCCCTGGAAACCCGTCTTGATGTTCGCCTGTTCAACCGCACCACGCGCAGTGTGGCGCTTACCGAGGCCGGGGAGCGTCTATACCAGAGGCTGCAACCGGCCTTTCGGGACATCGCCGACGCGCTGGAGGACCTCAACAACTTCCGCGACAAACCGTCAGGCAACCTGCGCATCACCGCCGGGCGCGCCGCAGTAGAGCTCGCGCTACTGCCACTGGCCAATCGCTTTCTGCTGGCGTATCCGGATATACGCCTGGAAATCGTCAGTGACGATGCGCTGGTGGACATGGTGGGCACCGGCTTTGACGCCGGCGTGCGCCTGGGGGAGCGACTCCAGGCGGACATGGTTTCGCTGCCCATCGGCCCTTACCTTCGTTCGGTGGTGGTAGCGGCGCCCGCGTTCTTCGATCGATATCCTGTTCCACAGCACCCGCAAGACTTGAAGCAGCTACCTTGCATCGGGCACCGCTTCCCAGGTGGCGCACTTTATCGATGGGAATTCGAGCGCGGGGGCGTGCAACTGGAGGTCGATGTCCAGGGGCCCTTGGTATTGGGTGACGTCAGCCTGATGCTGGCGCCTGCCTTGCAAGGGCTCGACCTGGCCTATGTGTTCGAAGACATGGCCAAGGAGCACCTGGAGCGTGGCCATCTGCAGCAGGTGCTGGGGGACTGGTGTCACTACTACCCGGGGCTGTATCTGTACTACCCGAGCCGCCGCCAGGTGCCTGCGGCGTTGCGGGCCTTTATCGAGTTCGTACGGGAGCAGCGCTAGCGTGAGCGTGGCTTCTGGAGGCAGGTAAGGAAGGGCTAAACTGGCGCCAGTTCCAGACGTTCGCTTTGCCGTCGCTGCCCGCATACCTCGGAGGTAACTCATGGCTTCTGCACCTGAAAGGCTCTTTTTCGAGGACTTGCAAGTAGGTGAGTCCTTCATGAGCGGCTCGTATGAAATGACCCAGGAACGGATCCTGAGCTTCGCCTCGGAGTTCGACCCCCAGCCATTCCATACGGACCCCGATGCTGCCCAAAAAACCTTTTTTGCTGGGCTGGCTGCTAGCGGCTGGCATACATCCGCAGTCACGATGCGGTTATTGGTAGAGAGTGTTCCTGTGGCCGGAGGGCTCATCGGGGCCGGCAGCGAAATCACCTGGCCAAGGGCCGTGCGACCAGGTGACCTGCTGCGAGTGACCACAACCATAAGGGAGCTTGCCGCGTCGAAGTCTAAGCCTGACCGGGGCTTCGCTGTCCTTGAAAGCACCACGCTCAATCAGGACGATGCCGTATGCCAAACCACTGTTTCAAAGGTATTGGTGTTTCGCCGGGCAGATGTGTAAGGCCCCGCTGCCGCGCACATCTCATCTCTTGCCCGGTAATACCGAACCGAGAACTTGCCTGGCCGTCTGCACGATGACCCCAGCCTGGTCCGGGTCGCCCTTGAGCAGGCTGCTGGCGAACTTCTTCGCCTGTTCAAGCTTGATGTGCGGCGGCAAGGGAGGTACGTCCGGATCGGTCTTGAACTCGATCAACACCGGTCGGTCAGCCGCCAGGGCTCGCTCCCAGGCGTCGGCAATGTCTTCTTCGCGTTCCACATAGATGCCTTGCAAACCGATGGAGATGGCGAACAGATGGTAGGGCACATCAGGAATCGTCTGTGAGGCCTCGAACTTGGGGTCGCCCTCCATTACCCGTTGCTCCCAGGTCACCTGGTTGAGGTCTTCGTTGTTGAACACCGCGCAGATCCACTGGGGGTTTTCCCACAGGCGCCAGTACTTGGCGACGGTGATCAGCTCGGCCAGGTTGTTCATCTGCATCGCCCCGTCACCCACCAATGCCACCACGCTGCGCCGCGGATGGGCGAACTTGGCGGCGATGGCATAGGGTACCGCCGCACCCATGCTGGCCAGGCCACCGGACAACGAACACTGCATGCCCTGGCGTATCTGCAGGTCGCGGGCAAACCAGTTGGCGCAGGACCCGGAGTCGCTGGTGACGATGGCGTGGTCGGGCAGGCGAGGGGAGAGTTCGTGCACCACGCGCTGGGGGTTGATCGGGTCGGCCTTGACCAAGGCGCGTTTCTGCAGGGTCTTGTCCCAGTCTGCGCGCCAGCCTTCGACCTTGTCGCGCCAACGGCGCTCGGTCTTGTGTTCGAGCAATGGCAGCAGTGCCCGCAGCGTTTCGCTGGCGTCGCCGACCAGGTTGACCTCCATGGGGTAGCGCAGGCTGAGCATGTCTGGCTGCAAATCGATCTGCACGCCACGGGCCTGGCCTTCCTCAGGCAGGAACTCGGCGTAGGGGAAGCCGGAACCGATCATCATCAAGGTGTCGCATTCGCTCATCAACCGATAACTCGGTTCGGTACCTAGCAGCCCGATGGCGCCGGTGACCCAGGGCAGGTCGTCTGGCACTACGGCCTTGCCCAGCAGCGCCTTGGCCACGCCTGCACCAAGCGTTTCAGCTACCGCGATCACCTGTTCGGTGGCTTGCAGTGCACCGGCTCCGACCAGGATCGCCACTTTTCGTCCAGCGTTGAGTACCTCGGCGGCACGTTGCAGGTCCTGCTCGAAAGGCACCACCTTGGGCCTGCTGTAGCCGATGCCGGAATGCACCGTGCCATGGGCTTTCGGTGGTTCGTGGTAGGGCAGGTCCTGCAGGTCGTTGGGCAGGATGATGGCGGTGACCCGGCGTTCGCCGACTGCGGTACGTACAGCGCGATCGAGCAAGTGGCGCACCTGTTCCGGGGTCGAAGCCTGCTGGACGAAGGCACCTGCGACGTCCTTGAACATCGACAGCAGGTCCAGCTCCTGCTGGTAATGCCCGCCAAGCGCTGCTCGCGCCTGCTGACCGACGATGGCCAGCACCGGCTGGTGATCCATGCGCGCGTCATACAGGCCGGTAAGCAGATGTGAAGCGCCGGGGCCGGAGGTGGCGATGCACACGCCCAATTCGCCGGTGAACTTGGCATGGGCGCTGGCCATGAAGGCTGCCATTTCCTCGTGGCGTGCCTGGATGAACTGGATCTTGCCCTCGGCCCGGCTCAACGCCCCGAATACCCCGTTGATGCCGTCGCCGGGGTAACCGAAGATGCGCCGCACCCCCCATTGATACAAGCGCTCCACCAGAAAGTCGCCTACCGTGCTGGTCATTGTCTTCTCCCGTCCTGTGACCGATAGGGGTCTGGACTTGGCTCGGATCGGGAAAGTTTCAAGCGTGTGCGCACTGGTCTACCGACTGGAACCTTGCATGAGCCATCGGGTTCGCAAGTGAACGGACAACAGGATCAGGATGCTCGACATGAATGCGACAGACACTGCGGATGCCACCGTGCAGACCTTGCATTTCAAGGACGACGGTGCAACGCCGAACAGCCGTTTCCCGGTATTGCTGTACCGCTTGCAACTCAACCCGTCGCAAGACTGCGCCAGTGCCTTCGAGGCGCTGTTCAAGAAAGCGCAGCGCACCAGCAGGCGCTGGCGCGAATCGCTTCCGTGCCCGACCCCGCACAAGACCCGTTCAACGGCACGCGTGGCGCCCTGATGACGGCCTGGCGCTGAGTTTCTGAGCCGGTCGTCGTCGCTGCTGAACGGCTGCACTCAAGCCAGGATCAATCGAGCTGAGTCGCCCGATTTCACTCAGCCAGCAGGAGTTACAGCGATGGCCAAGTACCTGTACCTGATCAGCTACATCCTCGACAACCAACCCGGCACCTGCGAGTTGCGCAGCGACCAGGAGGACCTGAGCCGCGAAGCGGCGCGCGATTACCTGCAAGGCATGCACCGCAACGAAGCGTCATCTTTCACTGACGTGCAGGTGCAGCGTCTGGAGCACGACCATGAGCCAGGCACTTCGCCGGGGCATTATCAGCAGCCATGAAAAGGTGAGGGCTGGCAGATGAAACGAAGAGGTGAAACCTACAGACGGTGGTGCGACCCGATCCTGCACCATCAAACCCATGAGGAAACGCTCGGCACCGGCACCTGCCTGGAAGTGCAGACGCGCTTGTCACGCACAGGCGCCACGCAGTTGTTCATCGGTGTCTATCGCACCGACGGTTCCGTGCTGTGCGAACGGATCTACGACCAGCGCGCAGGGGAAACCATGAGGCGGGCGCTGCTGTGGGGTGTGGGGTATGCCCGGCGCGTCGCGGCTGAGGGCGAGGCGTTGCGTGGCGAACCAGCAGGTAGTTGAATGATTTATCTGGGTTGCGCTGGCTGGAGCCTGCCGAGCCGTTACGCCGAGGCATTTGCGCAGCCCGGCAGCCACCTGCAACGCTACGCCAGCCGCTTCAATGCGGTGGAAATCAACAGTTCCTTCTACCGACCCCATCGCCCCGAAACCTACGCCCGTTGGGCTGCGTCCGTGCCTGAGCATTTCCGCTTTGCGGTGAAGGTGCCCAAGGCCATCAGCCATGAGCAGCGGCTCTGCGGGTGTGAGGACGCGCTGGACAGGTTTCTTGCTCAATGCGGGCAGTTGGGCGACCGCCTGGGTTGCCTGCTGGTACAACTGCCGCCATCGCTTGGCCATGACCCCGAGCATGCGCGACGTTTCTTCGAAAGCCTGCGGCAACGGTATGACGGGCCGGTAGCGCTGGAGCCCAGGCACGCCAGCTGGCAATCGGCGCAGCCGATGCTGGTCGATTTGCGCATCGCCCAGGTTGCCGCAAGCCCGTCGCGTTTCGTTACCGATGCGCAACCGGGTGGTTGGCCAGGGCTGGTCTACTGGCGCCTGCATGGCGAACCGAAGATCTACCACAGCGAGTATCCCGACGAATATCTGCAGCGTCTGGCTGAACGCTTGCAGCACAGCCTTGCCGCCGGAGTGCCCACCTGGTGCATTTTCGACAACACCGCCTCCGGTGCTGCGATAGCCGATGCACTGGCTTTGGAGCGGCATTTGCGCTGAGGACGTGATGGAAACATGGCGATGGAAAAGAGCGATGACCAACCAGTCAAAATTAATGAATCTTTTTACACGTTGCTCGCTCCATTAGTCTGAATTGGTGAAGGAGAGTGCAATGGCTGGACAGCAGTTGTATGTGATCGAGTACGAGCTTCATGGGGAATTTCGCACCTTCATCATCCGGCTCGAGCGTATGGACAACGCCGAAGCCTGGCACTGGGCAAGTTGCGATGCCGGCGTGGGTATCATCCCGCGGTTCGGCCAGCACAAGATCAAGAAGGTCAGCCGGCCGATGGCTGAGCGCTACGGCATCAACAATGTGCGCTGGCGGGTATCGGGCGACGGGCCGGAGTTCGTCGCACCGACCATTGATGTAAAGAAATTCTCCAATAGCGGTACCGGCGGTACCTGAAGCTTGTTGTGACCAGGACCTGCCTGAAATCTTCAGGCAGGCCTTCACTCATGGGTTCGCTTCTCAAGTTTCGAGGCACCATCATTCTCACTTTCAGGAGCCAGTACGTGCCGCGAATCATCACTCCAGGCACCCCTGAACACGAGATCAGCGAGCGGAACGCCCGCATGTTCGGTTCGCCAAAAGAGCGCCTTGATTTCTACCGCCGTGAAATCCAGTACGAGACCAGCATCCTCGCCAACCGCACTGACGCCTATCTTGCCGCGCAGTCGTTTCTGGTGATCGCCTTCGTATCGTCGATGGGTAACCTCAATCAGAGCTGGGGCGAGATGTTCACGCTGGTGGTTCCGCCGTTTCTCGCATTGCTGGGCGTGTTGAGTTCACTCAATGCCTGGCCGGGCATTCGCGCGGCCTACAAGATCATCGAGCACTGGCAATTGAAACAGAGCCACCTTCTGCGCAGCGAGCCACTGATGGGTCTGGCATATGACGAATCGCCACTGTTCAGCGAGGCGGAAACCTCCCTGGCCGGGCACCGCAAGTCGTTGTTGTTTTCGCTGCGTACACCTTGGATATTCCTGGTCTTCTGGATGATTCTCGGTATTTACGCGGTATTCATCCAGCTGGCCTGAGCAGCGCGGCTGCCCCCGAGACAACGCGGTGCTCCAATCGTTGTCGACTTTGATTACCGCCACCTTCAAAGCCTTTGCTCCGGTACCAACAACCAGGTTTGATTGCGCCATTTTCTCTGGGCCTCCAAGCAAATGTCATAGATCACAAACGCTGAACTCCTGCCGCCTCACCTGCGTCCCTCGAATGAATGCCCCATTAAAGACGGCATCCACCCAACTATCCGCTTCGAGGGCGAAACGATGGACAAGACCAATCAAAGCTCGACCTCTCCACCCGGCAGCACCCAGGAACATGCCTTGATCGATGACGCCGGTGCGCTGCTTGGCGAGGCCAGGCACAAAGGCAGCGAGCAGTTCGAACACTACCGCGATAACGCAGCCGATCAGCTTGATTCGCTCGAGGAAGGGGCGCGTTCGGCTGCTGCTGCGCTGCAAGGCAACGACAGTCTCGGACTGTCGCAGTACTTGAACCAGGCAGCAGAGTGCGTGGGTGAGTTTGCCGAGCAGGTACGCCATGAAAGTGCCGAAAGCCTGCTGCAGCGTGGTGCTCAGTTGGCCAGGAGCAACCCGGCGCTCTTCCTGGCCGGTAGCGTCGCCATCGGGTTTGCCGTGTCGCGTTTCATGCGAGCCAGCACCAGCCATGAGTCCACCACCCCTGCGTCGTCCGATGATTGGGAACAGTCCCGCCACGCGCAGTCAGTGCCTGATCGTGGTAGCGACGTATCTACCCGTGAACCTTTCACCCCCGTCGACCCAGTCGGCCCTGGTGCAGGCACGCCGGTCAGTGGCAGCCCGTTCGAGCGCGATCCACTCAAAGGAGGTGAATGATGAACAAAGACCCCTTGCATACCACCCCAGGCCTGCACACGGTGGAAGACGACGCCGTCGGTGTTGGCGGTTTGTTGCGCCAACTGATGCGGGAAGTACCGGACCTGTTCACCAAAGAGCTGGCCCTGGCCAAGGCAGAGCTGCAGCAGAACCTCGCCACCCTGAAGGCCGGCACGGCTGCGGTGGCGGCGGGAGCGATCGTTATGCTGGCGGGCTTCGTCATCCTGTTGCTGGCGGCAGTCTACGCCCTGGCGATGGTGGTCGAGCCTTGGCTGGCAGCCTTGATCGTGGGCGCGGTCACCTTGGTGATCGGGTTCATCATGTTGCAGTCGGGCAAGAAACAGTTCGAACCCACGCACCTGGCCCCTGACCGCACCTTGCATGCCATGCAGCAGGACAAGGACACGCTGAAGAGGAAACTGCCATGACCACTTCCTTCGAACATGAAGCGCACAAAGACCCTGACTTGCTCGAGCAGGAAATCAACGCCAAGCGCGAGCACATCAGCGATCTGGTGGACGCCCTCGAACAGCGCCTGAGCCCGGGCCAGATGGTCGACCGAGTCCTGGCCTATGCCAAAGGCAATGGCGGCGAGTTCTTCCAGAACCTGGGCACCACCCTCAAGAACAACCCCGTACCCGCTACCCTGACGGTACTGGGCCTGGCCTGGCTGGGCCTGAACCAGAACCGCCCCTTCAACCCCGGGCCTGCGCACCAGGGCCCGGGGTTGGGCGAAAAGCTCGGTGACGCGGTGGACACGGTGAAGGGCGCTTTCGCGCAGGCGGGGGAGGCAGTGCACGACGCCAGCCAGAAGGTGCGCATGAAAGCCCATGACATGCGCGATCGGGCCAGCGAACTCGGCAGCGGCGCCCGCGACTCCGTGGGGGCTTCCGCAGATACCCTGCGCCATTCGGCACACAAGGCCGCAGACCAGGCCACGGCTCTGAAAGGCCAGTTCGATCATCTGCTTCAGGAGCAACCGCTGGTATTGGCCGCTTTGGGGATAGCACTGGGTGCGGCATTGGGGGCGGCGCTACCCAGTACCCGCAAGGAAGACCAGCTGATGGGCGCCAGCAGCGATCGCTTGACCGACACACTCAAGGCCAAGGGTCGCGAGGTGAAGGCGTCGGTCGAAGAGTCGCTCGATCAGGCAAGTGGTAAAGCGTCGACACAGGCAGAGCGCAGGCCTGGAGACTCCGACCTTTCCTCAGGGTTGGGCTTCAATTCCTGATCCTGCGGCATCTTCGTCGTCGGCCCAACTGCCCCGGCAGAGGGCCGGCGGCTATCTGTGTGCCGGACAATTGCTTGCAGCTTGAATCAGGGAGGCTCTGCTTTGAAGATCGACGCGTTGTTGACCGAACTCCTCAATGCCCGTGGCCCCGGAGGGCAAGAGGATGAGGTGCGGGCTATTTGCCTTCGAGAGCTCGGCAGTTATTGCGATGACACGCACACCGATGCCGCCGGCAACGTGGTGGGGGGCATTCGCGCCGGGCTTGCCTGTATCGCGATCCCTACAGAGAATACCCATGGTTTTGAGATGGTGCTCCTGGACGGCATTTCAGCCTGTGCTGAAAACTTGGCTGAATTTCTGCTGGGCTGCCAGGACGAACAGCACGCAACGAACGACCATAATTGACCTCTAGCGCTGCAGGTTGTCCCGAGCGGCATCGTCTGCCTGCTGTTCGTGAGGCGACTGTGGGGCCGTTTCGCAGTTTCGGCCCATCGCCTGATACTCCTTGCGAAGTTGATGGATCTCTCGGTTGTCGAGTGATTCGAGACCTAGTACCGATTGCTCTGCGGACTTTGTAGCGCGGATCAGTTCGTCGAGCTTCACGTGGATGATGTCGTTGTCACGGTTCTGGGTGTTCTGAATCAGAAAGACCATCAGGAAAGTGATGATGGTCGTCGATGTGTTGACGATCAGTTGCCAGGTGTCGTTGTAGTGAAACCAGGGCCCGGAGGCAGCCCACAGGGTGATGAGCACCACGGCGATGAGGAAGGTACTGGGTTTACCAGCGTGCTTGGCGAGCCATTGGCAGAAAAGCGCGAATTTCATGGTGTTATCTCCACTGCTATCTACGATTCTGACCGCAGCGGTGCGCTGAAATCTTTTTTGCTTTTTCGCCTGGATGACGGGATACACCTGGCGCGCTGCAATTCCTGCAAGCCAATGCTGGGCAGGTATCAGCATTGCCGCTACGCTTTGATCCTCGCGCCAGGTCAAGAATTTTCCACAGTGAAGAAAACAGTTCGGGTTGATGATCTTCAGGTCTTCGTCACAACAGCCTCTGCCGGCAGCTTCTCGGCAGCGGCCAGGTTGTTGGATATTTCACCGGCCTTGGCCAGCGGCGCAGTCCAGCGCCTGGAAAACTGCCTGGGTGCCAGGTTGTTCGTGCGTTCCACGAGGCGTTTGCGGCTTTCGGCTGATGGCGAGCGATATCTGCCTCATGCCCGTCAGGCCTTGGAGGCACTGGACAACGGTGAGCTGGCGCTGACCGAGGGGCGAGATGAGATCGCGGGTACACTTCGCCTGTCCATGCCCTCGGATATTGGCAGGAATCTGCTGCTGCCCTGGTTGGACGATTTCCAGCGATTGCACCCCAAGGTGATGCTGCAACTGCGGATCAGCGATCAGGTGGCCGACCTTGTCGGCCAGCAACTGGATGCGACTATCCGATATGGGCAGCTGGCAGATTCCAGCCTTGTTTCACTGATGCTTGCCCCTGGAAATCGCAGAACGGTCTGCGCCTCGCCACATTACCTGGCACGACATGGGGCACCAGGGGCCTTGGAAGATCTGGGCAGGCATAATTGCCTGCGGTATGTGATGGGCGAGCAAACCTACGAGCGATGGAGCTTCCATTTGCCCGATGGCGTCAAGACCGTGCAAGTCACAGGCGACCGCGTGAGCGATGACGCCGATATCGTTCGGCGTTGGGGTGTTGACGGATTGGGGGTCGTTTACAAATCCAGGCTGGACGTGCTGGCGGACATACGTGCCGGGCGGCTGATCGAGTTGTTTCCCGGCGATTACGGTCAACCTGCGCCGTTGCAGCTGGTGTGCGCTCATCGAACATCGCTCACACCTGCTGTGCAGGTGCTCAGAGCGTTTCTGGCGGAGCGTTTCGAGCAGCTCATCGCTGCTGATGGATAAGGTGACGGGGCTCATGGCCCCGCCTTCGTTGTGTTGACCGGGCGAGTGATCAGAAGCCTTCCAGAACGATCTTGCCTTTTGCCTTGCCGCTTTCGATCAGGGCATGGGCGCGTTTGAGGTTGCTGGCACTGATGCTGCCGAAGTGCTCGCCGACGGTGGTCTTGATGACCCCCTCGTCGACCAGCGCCGATACCTTTTCCAGCAGGTGGTGCTGTTTGATCATGTCCTCGGTCTGGTACAGCGAGCGAGTGAACATGAGCTCCCAGTGCACCGACAGCGATTTGCGCTTGAACGGCACGATATCGAGATGCTGAGGGTCATCGATCAGCGCGAGCTTGCCCTGTGGGCGCAGCACTTCGACGATCTGCGCGAGGTACGCATCGGTGTGGGTCAGGCTGATGACGTAATCCACCGAGTTGAACTGAAGTTGTTCCAGTTGCAGGGCAAAGGATGCCGAATGGTCGATGACATGATGTGCCCCGAGTTCGCTGACCCAGGCCTGGGTTTCAGGGCGTGACGCGGTACCGATCACCTTGAGCTGGGTAAGCTTGCGTGCAAGCTGTACCAGGATCGAACCAACACCGCCGCCGGCACCGATGATCAGCAGGCTCTTGCCAGCGCCGCCATTTTCCTCCACACCCAGGCGGTCGAACAGCAATTCCCAGGCGGTGATGGATGTGAGCGGCAAGGCTGCGGCGCTGGCATTGTCCAGACTACGAGGCTTGTGCCCGACGATTCGCTCGTCGACCAGGTGATATTCGCTGTAACTGCCCGGGCGATCGATTGCGCCGGCATAGAACACTTCGTCGCCAGGCTGGAACAACGACACCTCGGCGCCGACTTCGCGAACGATCCCCACGGCATCCCATCCCAACACTTGAGGGTGGTCACCGCTGCGGCTGGCTCTGACCTTGGTGTCGACAGGGTTTACCGCGATGGCTTTGATTTCCACCAACAGGTCCCTGGCACCGGGTATGGGATTGGGCAGATCGTGCTCGTACAACGATCGGGAATCCTGGATCGGGAGGCCGGGGGTGTCATAGACGATTGCTTTCATTGGGATGTGACCTTTCAGGTGAGCAGTGGTGGCAGGTTAATCGCGTCGAGCCCCCTGAAAAACCAGGTTGTTGCCGGAACACTTTCCGCGTTTCGCTGATAATCGGGTACCTCTACACAGGGAGCAGGTGCTCTCGTTCAAGCAGTTGGATGTTGGACGGCTTGACCTGCACTTCGTGAAGTTCAGGCGCTGTAAACCAGCGGCACTCCACGATCTCGTGATTTGCGGTAGGTTTTGCGCCAGGTTCGACAGGCAGCTGATAAAGGTAATGTTCCTCGCCTGCGAGCACGTAGTGGTTGAGGAATCGAGCACCATTGAAGGGTAGGCAAGTCTCCTCCATCAGCTCGCGCTGCGCAGCGTCCAGATGATGCTCGCCCGGATCTATTTTCCCGCCTGGCAACGACCATTCAGCGCTTTGCTTGCGCACGAAAAGGATGCGTCCTGCTTGCAGGCAAATGACCGTCGAATGCCGTTCTCTGGAGTTGTTCATCAGGAGCCTCCCGTACGTTGGAGGTGGCATCAGGGCAAAACTCACCCTGATGCCGGCTGCGGATGATCAGCGATCTTTATCCCACTGTTGATCATCTGCCTGGTTTTGCTGGCCGCCCATGCGGTCCTTGTCTGTCAGGTTCTGGTTCTGCTTGTCGGTCGTACGTTGGCCGCCTTGACTCCCTGTGTCACGGGAACGTTCCCAGTCCTTGTTCATCTTGTCCTCAGGTTTCTGGCCGGATTGGCTGCCACCTTGCTGCTGTTGGCCGGGCATCCGGCCGCCCGAACCCTGGCCGCCTTGCTGGCCGGTGCCGGCAGTGTTGTTACCCATGCCGGTGTCAGCATTGCCTTGGTTGCCACCCTTGTCTTGATTGTTTGCCATGATTGCTTACCTCAGGTCAGACACAGGAAGGTCTGTGTGTACTGTTATGACCGAGGCCCGTTCCCGCGGTGTGCAAGGAATATTTGGCAAGCTGACTAAACGCATTAATTTCAAGGGTGCGAAATGTTGGTGTGCGGCCAGGAACCTATCTGAAGGCGAGTTCTACTTCGTGATGGTTGCCAAGTTTCGCGATGCCACCGAGTACACCGACTATATCTACCGGTTTCTCGACACTTACCGGGATATTCCGATTCGCACTTATTCCTCGACGTTGGTGGTGCGTACGGTGAAGAAATCGGCTGGGAGGAGGGCTGCAGCAGGCTGTCGATGCCTGACAGAAAGCCATGGCAGCGCAACGCGGTCAGCTGTTGTAGGAGCGGCCTTGTGTCGCGAGAGGGCTGCAAGGCAGCCCCAGGGTTTCAGCGCAGATGCACCAATTGCCGGGGCTGCTTCGCAGCCCTTTCGCGACACAAGGCCGCTCCTACAAGGACCCGCGCAGGCCGGAAGATTGATGCAAGACAGGCGCGGTCTCTGTGGGAGCGGGCATGCCCGCGAAGAAGCCAACGCGCTGTGTATCCCAAGGCACCAGAGGTCGCTATTTCGTAGTCAAAGGCCAAGGAAGGCAGTCGCCCTGTTCCATTCTTTCTGCACCCAGGCGTAACTCCGAAATATCGCGTTTCGGCGGCGTACCGAACTGCCGCCCATATTCGCGACTGAACTGCGAAGGGCTTTCATAGCCGACCTTGAAGGCTGCCGTGGCAGCATCCAGGTGTTCATTGAGCATCAGCCGTTTTGCCTCGTTCAACCTCAACCATTTCTGATACTGCAGCGGGCTCATCGCGGTGAGCCGGCGGAAGTGCTGATGGAAGGTTGAAAGCCCCATCTGCACCCGAGAGGCCAATTCATCTACCCGCAACGGCGCGGCATAGTTCAGCTTCAGCCAGTCGATGGCCTTGGCGATTCGATGCCCCTTGCTGCCGACCGAGGCGATGTAGCGGAGCAGGGGGGCCTGGTCGCTCTGTAGCAACCGATAGTGGATTTCTCGCTGAATCAGCGGCCAGAGCACGGGTATCGCATCAGGCTCTTCCAAAAGCTGGATCAGTCGGCTGAAGCTCTCCAGCAGCTTCGGGCTTAGCAAACCCACGCCGGCGCTTGTGTGAACAGACTGGCTGCCCGCCGGCAGGCGGCCGTCTTGCGCGATCAACTCTGCCAGTGTGCGCAGGTCGAGCTTGAACACCAGGCCCAGGCAAGGTGCGCCTTCGCTGGCCATCGTCACTGCCGAATGGGCGGGGATGTTCAGCGAGGTGACCAGGAACCGGGTCGAGTCATAAGGGAACACGTCGCCGCCGATGACCATTTCCTTGGCGCCCTGCACGACCAGCACGATGCTTGGCTCGACGATGCAGGTGACCGGTGGGGCCGGTGCGTTGCGTCGGTAGACGCTGAGGTCCGCGATGCGTGTCGCGAAATCGGCATCTGTTCAGAGTGCTGACCGGTATTCCACTGCTAATGGCCTTCATCGCATTCGCTGTGATTTCGACAGGCTCCTGGGTCGTCCCGACGGCGGTGCTGCTTGGTGGCTGGGGCTTGATTGCCACTTGTGCGCCAGTGGGCTGGTTCACCTGGCTGGCCAGGATGCTGCCCGAGGACGCCGAGGCCGGGGGAGGCCTGATGGTCGCGGTGATACAACTGGCGATTACTGTAGGTGCGACCTTAGGTGGGGTGCTTTATGACGGCGTTGGGTACCAGGCGAGCTTCATCGCCAGTGGAATGATGCTCTTGGTAGCGACTGCCTTGACCATGAGGGTAGGGCGGCATCGATAGGGTACAAATGTGCTCCCTAATTGAGCAAAGGCGCAGTCAGCATGGACGCCTGTCGCTGCCAAGCCTGCGGCGACATACCCTCGGCCTTCACGAATGTGCGACAGAAGTGGGACTGATCGCAGAAACCGCACTCCAGTGCGATCTCAGCGAGCATCATTCCCGAGCCCCCCAGTAGTTCCTTGCTTTTGCGCAACCGTTGTTCACGCATCCACTGCTGCGGGGGCACATGCAGGGTATCCCTGAACATTCGTGTGAAATGGCTACGCGACAGCGAGCAGGCTTGGGCGAGTTCCGTAACAGTTATGCCGGTGTCCAGGTTCTCCAGCATCAACCTCTTGGCAGTCGTGACTTGCCAGGGCTTGAGGAGCCCGGTCGTTTTCAGTGCGACAGTCGCCAGCACAGTGCAGTGATCGCTGTTCATACAAATCCATTAATCAATGAAGTGGGCACGCACGTTTCGAGTGGGCAGAGCAGGCCACTGCAGCCTCGGGCGGGCTACAGACGATAACGCTCGATTCGATGGCCTGGCTCAGCCAGCCGGCGTACCCATCAGCGGGTCAATGAACAGCCCCTGGATGCAGGGGCTGGCAATGGTCAGACAGCGGCAGCAACCGGGGCCAGGGTTGGGCCGTGCTGAACGCGCTCTGGTGCTTTGTGCACCATGGTGTAGGCATAGTCGACACCCATGCCGTAGGCGCCGGAGTGTTCTTTCACCAGTTCCATGACGGCATCGTAGGTGTCGCGGTTTTTCCAGTCGCGCTGCCACTCCAGCAGCACTTGTTGCCAGGTCACCGGAATCACGCCTGCCTGAATCATGCGCTGCATGGCGTAGTCGTGGGCTTCCTTGGTGGTGCCACCGGAGGCGTCGGCAACCATGTAGATTTCATAGCCGGCATCGTTCATCGCCGACAACGCGAAGGTGGTGTTGCACACCTCCGTCCACAGGCCGGAAACGATGATCTTGTTGCGCCCGTTTTTCTTGAGCGCGTCACGCACCTTCTGGTCATCCCAGGAGTTCATGGAGGTTCGCTCCAGCAGCGGAGCGTCGGGGAAGACGGCGAGCAGTTCGGGGTAGGTGTGCCCAGAGAAGCTTTCAGTCTCGACCGTCGTGATGGTGGTGGGCACATTGAAGATCCTGGCTGCCTTGGCCAGGCCCACGGTGTTGTTTTTCAGGGTCTGGCGATCGATGCTCTGAACGCCGAAGGCCATCTGTGGCTGCTGATCGATGAAGATCAGTTGGCTGTTGAATGGGGTCAGTACTTCAGTTTTTGGATTGTTCATTCTTGTTCCCTGTCAGCTGGATGATGGTCATCGCACAAGTCACGGCGCCTGCTTTGTGCAGACTGTGCTGAGGCACTGGATGACGTCCTCAGTGATGCCCGTTGCTTGAGTCCGAGCACAAGATAGCGAATCGCAGAGCGAAGCGGTGGCGCACCTTTGCGCTCTCAGGAGCGCATTAATGCGCCATTCGCTTGTTCATCCTGCTGCTAGGATTCGCACGCAAACGCGGATCTACCTGATCCGGTTTACGCCAGGAGAAAGCGATGGCAGCTTCACAACCACTCAACAGACTAACCGCCTATTGGGGCGTTCCGTGGGAGAATTCTTACGGGTATCCGCAGGCACGGCGGGTAGGGGATGAGATCTACGTATCGGGCCAGTTCAATCATGACGAAGAAGGCAGCCTGATCGCGCCGGCCCCCTTGGATCGTGACGGCAGGCCCTGTGATTACTCTTCGATGGGGGATCAGATGCGCGCCGCCTACGACAATATCGCCAAGCTGCTCGCGCTGTATGGCGCAACGCTTGAAGATGTCGTGGAAGAGACGCTCTACGTACTGGACATGGACGCGGCCTTTGCCGTGGTCGGCAAGGTGCGCAAGGCCGCCTACGGCACGGAGCGGCCTCAATGCGCCAGCAACATCATCGGCGTCTCGAGGCTTGCCCAGCGCCCACAGCTGATCGAAATCGCCTGCAAAGCGGTACTTGGCTCACACGCTGAGTGACCCGCACTCCCGGTTTCGCTCTACGTGACCGGGAGTACCAGTTGGCCCTCGATCAACGGCTTCTGGTTGGCAACGGCAGCTGCACAGAACGTCATGAATGCTTTGACCCGCCACGATTTGCGGATGTCCTGGTGCGTCAGCAGCCACAGCTCATCCTGCAGCTCCGGCACCACCGGGCCGACGCGTTCAAGCCCTGGCGTGATATCACCCAGCATGCAGGGCAAAAACCCCACCCCCAGGCCTGCCGCGATTGCAGCACTTGCCGCCGCAACCGAATCGGTGCGGTACGAGATGCACTCGGCAGCGACCCTGTTTTCGACATAGCTCGTTGCCTTGAGCCCGCGTAGCGCCGCGGAATAGGAAACCCATGCCTGGCCTTCCGTGAACAGAGGAGTAGGCGATGTGTGGTTGCTGCTGCCGTAGGGAGCCCAGGCGATTGTGGCCAGTTTGCGGCCCACCAGGCTTTCGGCGGGTTTCCTGGTCGCCCGAACCGCAATATCCGATTCGTCTCGCGCAAGGCTCAGTGATTCGTTGCCCACCAGCACCTCGATCGTGATGCCTTCATTGAGGGCCTTGAAGTCCGCGATGATGGGGGTGAGGAAGTAAAGCAGCAGTGAGTCGCTGGTGGTGATACGAAGCTTTCCGAGTGGCCCCTGGCCGGCACGTGAGACACGCCGCGTCACGCTGACGATGTCCAGCTCCACGCGCTCGGCGAGGGCACGCAATTCCGCGCCCTCGATGGTGAGCAGATAGCCTGATTTGCGGTGATCGAACAAGGCTACGCCAAGTGTTTTTTCAACCTGGGAGACTCTGCGGGAGACGGTGGACACGTTGATGCCGAGCTTCTTGGCTGTGGCAGCGCGATTGCCACACTCACTGAGCGTTTTGATGATCCGCAGGTCGTCCCAAGAGAGCTGGTTGGCAGCCTCGCCCACGTTCCATTTCACGTCCTTGGGGGCAACCGGGGTAATTGGGACATTTCCAGGTAACGACTTCACGAAATCCGTTCCAGATCAGATTGCGACGATCATACGAGAAGGGGCTGCGTGAACCAAGTATCAGCATGAAGGCGAAGGAGGGGGCTTCGGTCGTCCCTTCATGCGCACATCGACACTTGTCGGCGTTATCCTGAAGAGTGAGCCCAGGAGCCTTTGGGGAACTACCCATGCGCAAGTTGACACTGTTGTTCGCGATCGCTGCATTTGCGGGTTGCCAGGCGCCGATGCCCACTGCCAACCCACAGATGGCTTGGGTCGATCTCTCGACGCCATTCCCGAATGACCGTGTGCTGTTGGCCGAACGCCTGGATAAACAACGCCTGCGCGACGGGCGCTTCTTTGAGGTCAGCCCCGGCAGCCATGAATTGGTCGTCAGGTTCGACTACGAAGTAAATGGTGGCGGTGGCATCAGCCTGATGGGAGGTACCACGGTAAGGCAATGCTACCTGACCATAGACTACGAGCATTTCAAGGCTGGACAGCGCTACGTGCTCGAGGCCCGCTCCATGGCCATGACGCCAGAGGCGAGGCTTTATGATGCGAAGGGAGAGATTGTGGCAGAGGTTACGGAATTCTATTGCCTGATGTGATGGTGAATCGTTCGTTGTTCATTGATTACAACTAGCCTCGAAAAATCAGATTTTTTCGCTTTCTTGTAGGGCATTTCCCAAAGATACTGTTGCCGCCTATTTTCCGTTGCGGGTGCCCTGGCAGGGCTCTAGTCTGGGCCTGTCGCTGCTCATCAGTGACACGGCTTTGACAGGCCGTAATGGTATGTAGGTCTGCAGCGCTGTTAATGGCGGCTGCGTGTGGGGCACGCTTGCGTGCGCCGGAACTTCCTATGTCCGCCGGTCTGTCAACCCACACACAGCTGCCACCCAACCTGTTTGACAGCGGGATCGGTGCAGCCCATTTGGAGATATAGGAATGTTGAAGATGGTCCCCGATCCACCCCAAAGCCTCCACTCCCTCGAAGACACCCTCATCCAGGCCACGTACTACGTCCAGGTACAGTTGCCGAACGAACCGTGAACGCTGCACTGAGCCCAAACCAGGTATTGCCTGGGCTGGGCTGATCACCCGCGAAGTTGTCCGCCAGGCGCTAGACGATTAGGGAGATGGACCCATGACTACTGACGAATCGAACGAGAAAACCACCGTAGGCAAGACCACGTTCTACCAAGGTGAAAACCAGACCCATCCGTTGTTTCGCATCGAAGCCGGCATTCCTTGCAAAAGCGCTCGGGAGCAGGCTTCGGAATTGATGGGGTACGTGCGGGAACTGACGATTGTCGGGTTGATGGATGAAAAGCCGATGATGATCTGGGCTGCGCATTACCTGAGCGCATTGGCCAAGGCGCTGATGGACGATGCCGAGCTGGGTATGATGCGCTGAGTTCACTCCACCCGTGGCGGTCCGCGAAACGCGGCCGCCATTCACAATGGCGGAGTGGGGTGCCTCGATCAGTGTGGTTGAGGTCAACCGTATTTTGTTCTGTGGGTGAGCGGCGAAGGCTGTGATAATGGAGGGGAATTACAAGGGCCATGCCATGCTGACCATCTCCAATAATCTGCATCTGCCAGATGCCGACATCGAACTGACCTACATCCGCGCGCAAGGCGCAGGTGGGCAAAATGTCAACAAGGTGTCCAGCGCCGTGCACCTGCGCTTCGACATTCCCGCCTCGTCGCTGCCCGAGTTTTACAAGGAGCGGCTGTTGGCGCTGCGTGACAGTCGCATCACCGGCGACGGCGTGTTGATCATCAAGGCACAACAATACCGCACACAGGAGCAGAACCGCGCTGACGCACTGGCGCGTCTTGCCGAGTTGATCATCAATGCCGGCAAGACCGAGAAGAAACGCCGTCCCACCAAGCCGACCCTTGGCTCGAAGACCCGTCGCCTCGAAGGGAAAGCCAGGCGCAGCACTGTCAAGGCGGGTCGGGGCAAGGTGGAGTTCTAGGTTCTGCACAAAATGAGATGTCTCAAGCCAGTGAGATCATGGCGGCGTGGTTTTGCGAGCTTGTGGAAGCGTGGGGGCTTGATAGACGAATGGGGACAGAATACGGACGGGCAAATCCAAATACGTCATTTAACATAATACTCATTATGCGCTAGTCTATATTTGGTCACCAGACCACGAGTGAGGCACTTTGGGACCAGGGAAAGCTCCCTGGTCGAGATAATCCGTCCTGATCCATCGCCCGCTTCGCCGACTTTGGTGCTGGATGCGTTAGCCTTGCCTTTTGACTGTTGGCTACCGCGACTTGGACATCAGGCCAGCCATTTGCACCTGTACCCTGAGTGCTTGAAAGAAACCTGGTACGGTCACCCTCGACCTTGTTTACCAGGACAAATCCGGCGCATGCATGACCACACTGACGACTAGCGCCTGTCAGCCAGCGCCATTGAGGTTGCCACGCTGCCCATCGCCGGCAACCCAACTCCCGGTCGATCGGTTAACGCGGTCAATTGTAGGAGCGGCCTTGTGTCGCGATGGGCTGCAAGGCAGCCCCAGCAATTATGCGTCTGCTTTGAAACCTTGGGGGCTGCTGCGCAGCCCATCGCGACACAAGGCCGCTCCTACAAGGGCCCGCAGGATTGAGAAGACAGTTGTTTACATCTCTCGCAGACCTCAAGCCACGAACCATCCCTGTGGGTGCTGCCCTGCAAGCGATGTGATCAGTACAAGCGACAAAAGATACATGAGGACCGCGCGATACCTGAGGGCCAGACATACCCCCTATTTGTCATGCTGTATATGCCAATAAGGTATAACTACACTAAATATTCATTTAGCGTAGTTATATAGAACCCGCCTCTGCACCCAATCCTCAAACAAGCCCGCCAAAACGCCTGTAAAAACCTTCATTCACATCCGGCAACGGCCCATCAGCCGTCTCCAGCGCTGCATTCAGCCATTCTTCCGCCTTGGCAAACACCAGCCGATAGAGGTTACGGCACAACTGCCGCGCGGCCCTTCCCTCCCAATCCCCAGGCAGCAGCTCGTCCGGCAGTTGCGGGTCGCGCAGCAGCAGCCGGCGGTATTCGTGAATCAGCAGCGTACGTGCCAGGAAGCAATCCTGCGCATCGAGCTGTTGCTGCTCTTTCAAACCTTGCCATAGCGGCCTGAACAGCTGGATGAACTCGCTGTATTGCTGCCCCAGTTCGTCGATACGCCAGCTTTCCCGCACCTGGGCGCGCATGGCCTTGGATGCCAGCACTTCCTGGGTGTGGGTTTCGAAGACGATGCTGTCGTCGCTCGCCTCCAGGTCACGCAAGGTGGCGGCCAGATCGGCGCGGTCTGCCCGTGGGCAGCCCAGCAGGTTCGGCGCCATGGCCCCGAAGCCCTGCCACTCCAACTCTTCACGCAAAGCCTTGCGCTTGCCGGCCTCCAGTTGCGAGAGCAAAACCAGTGTCCAGGCACCGTCCCAGGCTGGTTGGCTGGGGCTGTAGACCCGTTTGAAGGCTTTCTCGAACCGCCGGCGGCCGGTACCTGTCAGGCTGTAGTAACTGCGGCGGCCAACCTTTTCGGCGGTGAGCCAGCCTTCCTTGGTAAGGCGGAAGATCGATGTGCGGATCAGGCGCTCGTTGATGCCGATCGGCTCCAGCAGATTGATCAGGCTACCCAGCCAGACGGTTCCGCCGTGGGGTTCGATGGCGTCGCCGTACAAAGTGATGATCAGGGAACTGGCGCGGATCGGCGTCTGCTCCTGGAAGCGGGTGATCAGGTTGTTCAGTGGGGCGAGATTGCTCATGGGCGAACTGTGCGCGGTTAAAGCACCGACTATACCTGCGCGGCGGGCCGCCTGACCATTGCGTGACGCTGTCTGGCTCATGCCGATGCCTGGCCTTTGGGCCTGACGCCGGTGTCTTCCATGCGTGGGCGCTCGGGCTCGACCTCGGTCAGTGGCGGGCATTCGACCATGCTGTTCATGCAGCGTTGCGCCAGGTGCTGGTACTCCGCCGTGCCACGTTGCTTCCAGGCCAGTTCCTGTTCGGTCAGTGGGCGCTTGACCTGGGCTGGCGAGCCCATCACCAGGCTTTGTGCCGCACATTCGAAGCCCGCCTTGACGAATGCCGTGGCCGCGACGATGCAGCGCGGTGCCACATGGGCACCATCCATCACCACCGCGTTCATGCCGATCAAGGCGTCTTCGCCCACGCGACAGCCGTGCAGCACGGCGCCATGCCCAACATGCCCGTTGCGTTCGACCACCGTATCGCCACCCGGGAAACCATGCATCACGCAGGTGTCCTGCAGGTTGGCACCCTCCTCCAGCACGATTCGGCCGAAATCCCCCCTTAGTGATGCCAGCGGGCCGACGTAGCAACGAGGGCCGACGATGACATCACCAATCAGCACGGCGCTGGGGTGCACGTAGGCTGTCGGATGAACCACGGGCGTCAGGCCGTCCAGTCGATAGCAAGGCATGGCAAAGCTCCTGAAATGATTTCAAATGCGCCTTGATCTTGTATCACAATCTTGTTGTGCGTCAATCAGCATGGTCGTGTATCGCTTTTGCTGGGGTCATCGCGCTCCCTTAAATTCAGCATTATGCGTTAAATACAAGGTGATGAAGCGATTCAACATCATGAAACCCTTTGCTGAGACAGTTGTCACTCCGCAAAAAGAGATACATTAAACAATTTTGAATGTTGCATAGTTGTATCGCGTAATGCATATACTGGTTCCACCTGGACGTGATCCTCGCATCACGCCCCTGCAAACAATTCCAAGAAATGCCGGCCCCACGATGTGCCGTGCGTGCAGCCAGAGGAACCCGACATGCCGCGATATCTCGATGTGCAGGCGCCCGAACAGGGCGTCCAGCTCATTACCCTGCAACGGCCCGAGGCGCTCAACGCCCTGTGCACCGAGCTACTGGCAGAGCTGGCCGCTGCGCTGGAAGCGGCCGGGCGAGACGAACAGATCCGCGCGGTGGTGCTCACCGGCAGCCGCAAGGCATTCGCCGCAGGCGCCGATATCCGCGAGATGGCCGAGCGCGACCTGGTCGGCATCCTCAACGACCCCCGGGTGGCCCACTGGCAAAGCATCGCCGCCTTCGCCAAGCCACTGATCGCCGCCGTCAACGGCTACGCCCTGGGTGGCGGCTGCGAACTGGTGATGTGTGCCGACATCGTCATCGCCGGCAGCGACGCCCGTTTCGGCCAGCCGGAAATCAACCTCGGCATCATCCCCGGCGCCGGCGGCACCCAGCGCCTGCTGCGGGCAGTAGGCAAGCCGCTGGCCATGCAAATGGTGCTGACCGGCGAAGCCATCACCGCCCGACATGCCTTGCAGGCCGGGCTGGTCAGCGAAATCACTCAGCCGGAACTCACCGTAGAACGCGCCCTGCACATCGCCCGCAGCATCGCCGCCAAGGCCCCGCTGGCGGTGCGCCTGGCCAAGGAAGCGCTGCTCAAGGCCGGCGATACCGACCTGGGCAGCGGCCTGCGCTTCGAACGCCATGCCTTCACCTTGCTGGCCGGCACCGCCGACCGCGACGAAGGCATCCGTGCCTTCCAGGAAAAACGCCAGGCCCGCTTCCAGGGCCGCTGATCATCTTTCCCTCGACTGACGGAGCGAGTCTGTCATGACTTTCCAGCACATCCTGTTTTCCATCGAGGACGGCGTCGCCCTCCTCTCGTTGAATCGCCCCGAGCAGCTGAACAGCTTCAATACCGCCATGCACCTGGAAGTGCGCGAGGCACTCAAGCAAGTACGCCAGAGCAGCGAAGTACGGGTGTTGTTGCTGACTGCCGAAGGCCGGGGTTTCTGCGCCGGCCAGGACCTGTCCGACCGCAACGTCGCCCCGGGCGCCGAGGTGCCGGACCTGGGCGAATCGATCGACAAGTTCTACAACCCGCTGGTGCGCACCCTGCGCGACCTGCCGCTGCCGGTGATCTGTGCGGTGAACGGCGTGGCTGCCGGCGCCGGTGCCAACATCCCGCTGGCCTGCGACCTGGTGCTGGCGGCCCGCTCGGCCAGCTTCATCCAGGCCTTCTGCAAGATCGGCCTGGTACCCGACTCCGGCGGCACCTGGCTGCTGCCGCGCCTGGTCGGCATGGCACGGGCCAAGGCCCTGGCCATGCTGGGCGAGCGCCTGGGCGCCGAACAGGCCCAGCAATGGGGGCTGATCCACCGCGTGGTGGACGATGCCGCGCTGCGCGACGAAGCCCTCACCCTCGCCCGCCAGCTCGCCACCCAGCCCACTTACGGCCTGGCCCTGATCAAGCGCAGCCTGAATGCCAGTTTCGACAACGGTTTCGATGAACAGCTGGAGCTGGAGCGCGACCTGCAACGCCTGGCCGGGCGCAGCGAGGACTATCGCGAAGGCGTGAGTGCCTTCATGAACAAGCGCACGCCGGCATTCAAGGGGCGTTGATCATGAGCGCACTCGCAAGCAATGCCCAGGTGGCGGTGATCGGTGCAGGCGCCATGGGCGCAGGCATCGCCCAGGTTGCGGCCCAGGCCGGCCACCCGGTAAAGCTCTACGACAACCGCCCGGGCGCTGCAGCCCAGGCGGTGGCCGGCATAGACCGGCAACTTGCCCGCCTGGTGGAAAAAGGCAAATTGCAGGCTGCCGAACGGGAAGCCATCAGCGCCCGGCTGTGCCCGGTAGACGCCCTTGAAGCCCTGGCCGATGCCCGCCTGGTGATCGAGGCCATCGTCGAGAACCTGCAGGTCAAGCAGGCGCTGTTCAGCCAGCTGGAAGCCTTGTGCGCCACCGACTGCATCCTCGCCAGCAACACCTCGTCGCTGTCCATCACCAGCCTCGCCGCCGGGCTGCAACGCCCGCACCAGGTGGTTGGCATGCACTTCTTCAACCCTGCGCCGCTGATGGCCCTGGTCGAAGTGGTCTCGGGCCTGGCCACCGCCCCGGCCGTTGCCGCATGCATTCATGCCACCGCCCAGGCCTGGGGCAAGCAGCCGGTGCACACGCGCTCCACGCCGGGCTTCATCGTCAACCGTGTGGCGCGGCCGTTCTACGCTGAAAGCCTGCGTCTGCTGCAGGAAGGCGCAGCCGATTGCGCCAGCCTCGATGCGCTGCTGCGTGATGCCGGCGGTTTCCGCATGGGCGCGTTCGAACTCACCGACCTGATCGGCCACGACGTCAATTACGCCGTTACCTGTTCGGTCTTCGATGCGTTCTACGGCGACTTCCGCTTCCAGCCTTCGCTGGTGCAAAAAGAACTGGTGGACGCAGGACGCCTCGGGCGCAAGACCGGCCAAGGCTTCTATAGCTATGCCGAAGGCGCCGAACGCCCGCAGCCAGCCGAACTGCACAGCCCCGCCATCGTCGATGCCTGCGTCGTCGAAGGCGACCTGGGGGTGATGCAGCCGCTGGTAGAACGCCTGCGCCAGAGCGGCGTCGCCGTGACCCAGCGCGCCGGCAGCAGCCTGATCCAAGTGGGCGATGCCACCCTGGCGCTGTCCGATGGCCGCCTGGCCAGCCAGCGCGCCCGGGAAGACGGCCTGCGCAACCTGGTGCTGCTCGACCTGGCCCTGGACTACACCACCGCCACCCGCCTCGCCATCAGCTGGTCGGCCGACACCAGCGACAACGCTCGTGACCAGGCGGTGGCCTTGCTGCGGCGTGCCGGCCTGAAGGTAACGGCGGTCGCCGACCTGCCCGGCCTGGTGGTACTGCGCACCGTGGCGATGCTCGCCAACGAGGCCGCCGATGCCGTGTTGCAAGGTGTCGGCAGCGCCGCCGACATCGACCTGGCCATGCGCGCCGGCGTCAACTACCCCTGCGGCCCGCTGGCCTGGGCCGCGAACATCGGCATCCCCCACACCCTGCGCGTGCTCGACAACCTGCAGCGCAGCTACGGCGAGAGCCGTTACCGCCCTTCCCTGCTGTTACGCCGCTGCGAAGCCAAAGGAGGCACCCTGCATGACTGAAGTCGAACTGGCACAAGCCTGTGCCGAGGCCATGTACGCCCGCGACCAGGCCACCCAGGGCCTGGGCATCCGTCTGCTGGAAGCCGGCCCGGGCCAGGCATGCCTGCGCATGCCGGTACGCGCCGACATGATCCAGGGGCATGGAACCTGCCATGGCGGCTTCCTGTTCGCCCTGGCCGACTCGGCGTTTGCCTTCGCCTGCAACAGTCACGACCAGGCCACCGTCGCCCTGGGCTGCAGCATCGACTACCTGGCCCCGGCGCTGCGCGATGACGTGCTTACTGCCCGCGCCAGCGAGGTCAGCCGCAAGGGCCGCACCGGGCTGTACCACGTCCGCATCGAGAACCAGCGCGGTGAGCTGGTGGCGATGTTCCATGGCAAATCCTACAAAGTGCGCGGCACCGTGCTGGCGCAGGAGACCCAAGATGACTGAACACACCCTGGCCGATGCCTTGATCATCGACGCCGTGCGCACCCCCATCGGCCGTTATGCCGGCGCCTTGAGCGGCGTGCGCGCCGATGACCTGGCCGCCATCCCGCTCAAGGCCCTGATCCAGCGCCACCCCGAACTGGACTGGAAAGCCATTGACGACGTCATCCTCGGCTGTGCCAACCAGGCTGGCGAGGACAACCGCAACGTCGCGCACATGGCCAGCTTGCTGGCCGGGCTGCCGATCGAAGTGCCGGGCACCACCATCAACCGCTTGTGTGGCTCCGGCCTGGACGCCATCGGCAATGCAGCCCGCGCCCTGCGCTGCGGCGAAGCCGGGCTGATGCTGGCCGGCGGCGTGGAGTCGATGTCACGCGCGCCGTTCGTCATGGGCAAGTCGGAGCAGGCGTTCGGCCGTGCGGCCGAACTGTTCGACACCACCATCGGCTGGCGTTTCGTCAACCCGCTGATGAAGGCGGCCTTCGGCACCGACTCGATGCCGGAAACGGCCGAGAACGTTGCGCAGCAGTTTGGTATTTCCCGCGCCGACCAGGACGCCTTTGCCCTGCGCAGCCAGCACAAGGCCGCCGCCGCCCAGGCACGCGGGCGCCTGGCACGGGAAATCGTGCCGGTCGAGATCCCGCAGCGCAAAGGCCCGGCCAAAGTGGTCGAGCACGACGAACATCCCCGCGGCGACACCACCCTGGAGCAACTGGCCAGGCTGGGTACCCCGTTCCGTGAGGGCGGTAGCGTCACCGCTGGCAATGCTTCCGGGGTCAACGATGGTGCCTGCGCCCTGCTGCTCGCCAGCAGCACCGCCGCCCGCCGTCATGGCCTGAAGGCTCGCGGCCGAATCGTCGGCATGGCGGTGGCCGGGGTCGAACCACGCCTGATGGGCATCGGCCCGCTGCCGGCTACCCGCAAGGTGTTGGAGCTTACCGGGTTGTCGCTGGCCGACCTGGACGTCATCGAGCTCAACGAGGCCTTTGCCGCCCAAGGCCTTGCGGTACTGCGCGAGCTCGGCCTGGCTGACGACGACGAGCGGGTCAACCGCAACGGCGGTGCCATCGCCCTCGGCCACCCGTTGGGCATGAGCGGTGCACGCCTGGTCACCACCGCGTTGCACGAGCTGGAAGAAACCGCCGGACGCTACGCCCTGTGCACCATGTGCATCGGCGTTGGCCAAGGCATCGCGATGGTCATCGAACGCCTCTGAGCGGCTCAGACCATCGGCTTGTTACCGAACCGAACGCAGCCGTATATGCTGCTTCCATGACACTCACCGCGCGGCCTGCAACCGGTACCGCGCGGCGTACAAGAACAATTCGAGTGAAGCCATGAACATGTACCATGATGCCGATCGTGCCCTGTTGGACCCGATGGAAACCGCCAGTGTCGACGCCCTGCGCCAGCACCAGCTGGAGCGCCTGCGCTGGAGCCTGAAGCACGCCTACGACAACGTGCCGCTGTACCGCCAGCGCTTCGCCGAGTGCGGCGCCCACCCCGACGACCTCAAGTGCCTGGAAGACCTGGCGAAGTTCCCCTTCACCGGCAAGAACGACCTGCGCGACAACTACCCCTACGGCATGTTCGCCGTACCCCAGCAAGAGGTGGTGCGCCTGCACGCCTCCAGTGGCACCACTGGCAAGCCGACGGTGGTGGGCTACACCCAGAACGACATCGACACCTGGGCCAACGTGGTCGCCCGCTCGATCCGTGCCGCGGGTGGGCGCAAGGGGGACAAGGTGCATGTCTCCTACGGCTACGGCCTGTTCACCGGCGGGCTTGGCGCGCATTACGGTGCCGAGCGCCTGGGCTGCACGGTAATCCCCATGTCCGGTGGCCAGACCGAGAAGCAGGTGCAGCTGATTCGCGACTTCCAGCCCGACATTATCATGGTCACCCCCTCCTACATGCTCAACCTGGCCGACGAGATCGAGCGCCAGGGCATCGACCCGCAAGACCTCAAGCTGCGCCTGGGCATATTCGGCGCCGAGCCGTGGACCGACGAGCTGCGCCGCTCTATCGAGCAACGGCTGGGCATCGATGCCCTCGACATTTATGGCCTGTCGGAAATCATGGGGCCTGGGGTGGCGATGGAATGCATAGAGACCAAGGATGGCCCGACCATCTGGGAGGACCATTTCTACCCCGAGATCATCGACCCGGTCACCGGTGCGGTGCTACCGGACGGCCAACTGGGCGAACTGGTGTTCACCTCGCTGAGCAAGGAAGCGTTGCCCATGGTGCGCTACCGCACCCGCGACCTCACTCGCCTGCTGCCCGGTACCGCCAGGCCGATGCGGCGGATCGGCAAGATCACCGGCCGCAGCGATGACATGCTGATCATCCGCGGGGTCAACGTGTTCCCGACCCAGATCGAGGAGCAGGTGCTAAAAATAAAACAGCTTTCTGAGCTTTATGAGATTCATCTGTATCGCAATGGCAACCTGGACAGCGTCGAGGTGCATGTGGAACTGCGTGCGGAATGCCAGCACCTCGATGAAGGCCAGCGCAAGCTGTTGACCGGGGAGCTGACCAAGCAGATCAAGACCTACATCGGCATCAGCACCCAGGTGCGCCTGCAGCCCTGCGGCACGCTCAAGCGTTCCGAGGGCAAGGCCTGCCACGTGTTCGACAAACGGTTGGCCAGCTGATTCATTCGGCTGCCTTTTCGGCCCCGGCATCGTCCGGGGCTTTTTTTTGCATTTTTTCGGCTGGCCTCTTCGCGGGTAAACCCGCTCCCACAGGAATTGCATGATGCCTGGGGGCTGCACATGACCTGTGGGAGCGGGTTTACCCGCGAAAGGGCCGCCAATGTGATACACAAATCTTATTCGATACACATAAAACTGTTTGACGTTATGTTTTGTATCGCTTACAAATGACTCATGCCTTAGCAGGAGTCGGAACACATGTACGCACAGCTAGTGGAAACCGGAGTCAAGCGCGTCAAGTCGCTGGAAGAGATGTCGCCCGAGGAGCGCAACTTCCAGGAAAAGATCGACGCCGAAATCAAGATCGAAGCCAAGAACTGGATGCCCGAGGCCTACCGCCAGACCCTGATCCGGCAGATCTCCCAGCACGCCCACTCGGAAATCGTCGGCATGCTGCCCGAAGGCAACTGGGTCACCCGTGCCCCCAGCCTCAAGCGCAAGCTGCAGCTGATGGCCAAGATCCAGGACGAAGCCGGCCACGGCCTGTACCTGTACAGCGCCATGGAAACCCTGGGCGCCGACCGTGACGAAGAAATCGCCAAGCTGCACAGTGGCAAGGCCAAGTACTCGAGCATCTTCAACTACCCCACCCTCAGCTGGGCCGACATGGGCGCAGTGGGATGGCTGGTGGACGGCGCCGCCATCGTCAACCAGGTGGTGCTGCAGCGCACCTCCTACGGCCCGTATTCGCGCGCGATGATCCGCATCTGCAAGGAAGAGAGCTTCCACCAGCGCCAGGGCTACGAAATCCTCCTGACCATGATGCGCCACGGCACCCAGGCCCAGCGCGACATGGTCCAGGACGCGATCGACCGCCTGTGGTGGCCGGCACTGATGATGTTCGGCCCCAGCGACGAGCACTCCCCCAACAGCGCCCAGTCCATGGCCTGGAAGATCAAGCGCCAGACCAACGATGAGCTGCGCCAGCGCTTCATCGACCAGACCGTGCCGCAGCTCGAACTGCTCGGCTGCACCGCCCCCGACCCCGAGCTGAAGTGGAACGCCGAGCGCGGCCACTACGACTTCGGCGAAATCCAGTGGGACGAGTTCTACGAAGTGATCAAGGGTAATGGCCCGTGCAACCAGGAACGTGTCGCCACCCGGCGCAAGGCCATCGAGGACGGTGCCTGGGTACGCGAGGCCGCCGTGGCCTACGCGCGCAAGCAACAGAACAAGAACGCCGCCTGAGCGGCGATTGATGCGGAGATCGAAAATGTCTGTCTGGACCCTCTACGAAGTGTTCGTGCGCAGCAAGCACGGCCTTAACCACAAGCATGTCGGCAGCGTGCACGCCGCCGATGCTGCCATGGCCATCGAAAACGCCCGCGAGCTGTACACCCGCCGCAGCGAAGGCGTGAGCCTGTGGGTGGTGCCCTCGGCACTGATCACCGCCTCTTCCCCGGACGAGAAAGACCCGCTGTTCGCCCCGGCGGACGACAAGGTCTACCGCCATGCCAGCTTCTACGAACTGCCCGACGAAGTCGGACACATGTGAGGTTGGCCATGCACAACGAAACCCTTGTCCCCTACCTGCTGCTGCTCGGCGACAGTGCCCTGGTGCAGGGCCAGCGCCTCTGCGAATGGTGTGGCCGCGCCCCGGCCATCGAAGAAGAACTGGCCCTGATGAACGTCGGCCTCGACCTGGTAGGCCAGGCGCGCAACTGGCTGGAGTACGCCGCCGAGCTGCTCGATGATGGCCGTGACGCCGACGCCCTGGCCTTCCGCCGTGACGAGCGCGCCTATCGCAACCTGTTGCTGGTCGAGCAGCCCAACGGCGACTTCGCCGTGACCATGACCAAACAGTTCTTCTATGACGCCTGGCATTTCGCCATGCTTCAGGGCCTGGTCGGCTCGAACGACGAGCGTATCGCCGGTATCGCCGCCAAGGCCCTGAAGGAAGTCACCTACCACCTGCGCCGCTCCAGCGAGTGGGTGCAACGCCTGGGCGGTGGCACCGAAGAAAGCCGCCAGCGCATGCTCGCGGCCATCCCGGCACTGTGGCGCTTCACCGTCGAGCTGGCTGCCGGTAGCGACAATGAAGTGCACCTGGCACAGGCGGGTATCGCCGCCGACCCCGCTGCCGTCGGCGCGGCCTGGCTCAAGCAGGTTGGCGAGACCTTCGCTTCGGTCGAGCTGCCACTGCCCAAGGCCGCCAGCCACTTTTACCTGGACGGTCGCAAAGGCCTGCACACCGAGCACCTCGGCCTGCTGCTGGCCGAGATGCAGTTCCTGCCAAGGGCGTATCCCGATGCAACCTGGTGAGCTGATTGCCGGCGACCGTGGCGCCCGCGCGCCACGCGGCGACGACCTGGCCCGGGCCTGGGCGGTACTGGCCCAGGTCATGGACCCGGAAGTGCCGGTGGTCAGCGTGGTCGACCTGGGGATCGTGCGCGACCTCGGCTGGCACGCCGGGCACCTGCACCTGGTCGTCACCCCGACTTACTCCGGCTGCCCGGCCACCGAGGTGATCGAAGGGGATATCCGACAGGCGCTGGAACAGGCCGGTTTCCCCGCCCCGGCTCTGGAGCGCCGGCTGACCCCGGCCTGGAGCACCGACTGGATCAGCGAACTGGGCCGCGAGCGCCTGCGCGCCTACGGCATCGCCCCGCCACAGGGCAGCGCCAGCAAACGCAGCCTGCTCGGCGAGGCGCCGCAGGTGTGCTGCCCGCAGTGCGGCAGCGCCCATACCGAATTGCTCAGCCAGTTCGGTTCCACGGCTTGCAAGGCGCTTTACCGCTGCCGCGAGTGCCTGGAGCCGTTCGACTATTTCAAATGCATTTGAGCCGTGGAGAACGCCATGAGCCAGTTTCACAGCCTGACCATCAAGCAAGTGCGCAACGAGACCCGCGATGCGGTGTCGATTGCCTTCGACGTGCCCGAGCACCTGCAGGCGCAGTTCCGTTTCACCCAGGGCCAGTACCTGGTCATGCGTACCCAGCTGGACAACGAAGAAGTCCGCCGTTCCTACTCCATCTGCAGTGCCGTGCAGGACGGCGAACTGCGTGTGGCGGTAAAGCGCGTGCCTGGCGGGCGCTTCTCGGCATTTGCCAATGACGTGCTCAAGGCCGGCCAGCAACTGGAAGTGATGCCGCCGTCGGGCAGCTTCTTCGTACCACTGGAACCGGCCCGCCAGGGCAACTACCTGGGCGTGGCTGCCGGCAGCGGCATCACCCCGATCCTGTCGATCATCGCCACTACCCTGGCCAGCGAGCCACACAGCCGCTTCACCCTGCTGTACGGCAACCGCTCCAGCTCTGGCGCGCTGTTCCGCGACAAGCTGGAAGACCTGAAGAACCGTTACCTCGACCGCCTGAACCTGATTTTCGTGTTCAGCCGCGAGCAGCAGGATGTCGACCTGTACAACGGCCGCATCGATGCCGACAAGTGCGGCCAGCTGTTCTCGCGCTGGATGGACGTTGCCAGCCTGGATGCCGCATTCATCTGCGGCCCGCAGGCGATGACCGAGACGGTGCGCGACAGCCTGCGGGCCAATGGCCTGGCCAAGGAACGCATCCATTTCGAGCTGTTCGCCGCCGCCGGCAGCGAAGCCCGTCGTGAAGCCCGCGAGGCGGCGCGCCAGGTGGACTCGGCGCTCAGCCACATCACCGTGATCAGCGACGGCCGCGCCCTCACCTTCGACCTGCCACGCAACACCCAGAACGTGCTGGACGCCGGCAACGCCATCGGCGCCGAACTGCCGTACTCGTGCAAGGCCGGCGTGTGCTCGACCTGCAAGTGCCGGGTAATCGAGGGCGAAGTGGAGATGGACAGCAACCATGCCCTGGAGGACTACGAAGTGGCGGCCGGGTACGTGCTGTCATGCCAGACCTACCCGGTGAGCGACAAGGTAGTGCTCGATTTCGACCAGCTGTAGGCCCAAGCCCCTCTCGGGCTGCTGACGCGGTCTCTGTAGGAGCGGCCTTGTGTCGCGAAAGGGCCGCAACGCGGCCCCAGGATCCTGGCCCTGATCATGGATTGCCGGGGCTGCTGCGCAGCCCTTTCGCGACACAAGGCCGCTCCTACAAAGGCCGCACCAACAGCATTGCAATGCAACACCCGCGTGACCTCAACAAAACAATTACAACACCCAGAGATCGCAACCCATGACACCCGAACGCATCGAAAGCATCGCCAACCACCCCGACTTCCAGCACCTGGTGCAGCGCAAACGCCGCCTCAACGGCAGCCTGACCCTGGCCATGCTGGTGATCTACTACGGCTTCGTCCTGCTGGTGGCGTTCTCCCCCAGCACCCTCGGCCAGTCCCTCAGTGGTGGCGTCACCACCGTCGGCATGCTGGTGGGCGTGCTGATGGTGCTGCTGTCCTTCGCCCTGACCGGTATCTACGTGCACCGCGCCAACAACGTGCTCGACCCGCTCAACGACAAGGTCAAGCAGGAGTGCGCACAATGAACTGGACCGCCATCTCGATGTTCATGGTGTTCGTCTGCTTCACCCTGCTGGTCACCCGCTGGGCTGCCATGCGCACCCGCTCGGCCAGCGACTTCTACACCGCCGGCGGGGGCCTGACCGGCATGCAGAACGGCCTGGCGATCGCCGGCGACATGATCAGCGCCGCGTCGTTCCTGGGCATTTCGGCAATGATGTTCATGAACGGCTACGACGGCCTGCTGTATGCCCTGGGCGTACTGGCCGGCTGGCCGATCATCCTGTTCCTGATCGCCGAACGCCTGCGCAACCTGGGCAAGTACACCTTCGCCGACGTGGTCAGCTACCGCCTGGCACAAACCCCGGTGCGCCTGACCTCGGCCTTCGGCACCCTGGTGGTGGCGCTGATGTACCTGGTGGCGCAGATGGTCGGTGCCGGCAAGCTGATCGAACTGCTGTTCGGCATCAGCTACCTGTACGCGGTGATGCTGGTCGGCGTGCTGATGGTCGCCTACGTCACCTTCGGCGGCATGCTCGCCACCACCTGGGTGCAGATCATCAAGGCGGTGATGCTGCTGTCGGGCACCAGCTTCATGGCCTTCATGGTGCTCAAGCATTTCGGCTTCAGCACCGAGGCGATGTTTGCCAGCGCCGTGGCCGTGCATGCCAAGGGCCAGGCGATCATGGCCCCGGGCGGCTTGCTGTCCAACCCGGTGGACGCCATTTCCCTGGGCCTGGGCATGATGTTCGGTACCGCCGGCCTGCCGCATATCCTGATGCGCTTCTTCACCGTCAGCGATGCCAAGGAAGCGCGCAAGAGCGTGTTCTATGCCACCGGGTTCATCGGCTACTTCTACCTGCTGCTGATCGTCATCGGCTTTGGTGCCATCGTCATGGTCGGCACCGAGCCGTCCTACCGTGACGCCACCGGCGCGATCATCGGCGGCGGCAACATGGTCGCCGTGCACCTGGCCCAGGCCGTGGGTGGCAACCTGTTCCTCGGTTTCATCTCCGCCGTGGCCTTCGCCACCATCCTGGCGGTGGTCGCCGGCCTGGCGCTGTCCGGTGCATCGGCCGTTTCCCACGACCTGTATGCCTGCGTGGTGCGCCAGGGCAAGGCCAGCGAGCAGGAGGAAATGCGCGTGTCGCGTATCGCCACCCTGCTGATCGGCTTGCTGGCGGTCATCCTCGGCCTGATGTTCGAGTCGCAGAACATCGCCTTCCTCTCCGGCCTGGTGCTGGCGGTGGCCGCCTCGGTCAACTTCCCAGTGCTGCTGCTTTCGATGTTCTGGAAAGGCCTGACCACCCGCGGCGCGGTGTGCGGCAGCATGGCCGGCCTGGTTTCGGCGGTGCTGCTGGTGGTGCTGGGCCCGGCGGTGTGGGTCAACGTACTGCATCACGAAAAGGCGCTGTTCCCCTACAGCAACCCGGCGCTGTTCTCCATGAGCCTGGCCTTCCTCGGCGCCTGGGTGTTCTCGGTCACTGACAGTTCCGAACGCGCCAGCCAGGAACGTGGCCGCTACCTGGCGCAGTTCATCCGTTCCATGACCGGAATCGGCGCTGCCGGCGCCAGCAAGCACTGACTCTCAGGGAAGAACAACCATGTCGGGTAAAACAACAACAATGAACCGTACGCACTTCATTTCGGCCGCCTGGCTGGCGACCCTCGCCCTGCCGATGCCGGCGATGGCAGACTTCATCGGCGACAGCCACGCCCGGCTGGAGCTGCGCAACCACTACCTCAACCGCGACTTCCGCCAGAGCAACGCACCGCAGGCCAAGGCCGAGGAATGGGGCCAGGGCTTTACCGCCAAGCTGGAGTCGGGCTTCACCGAAGGCCCGGTCGGCTTTGGTGTCGACGCCATGGGCCAACTGGGCATCAAGCTCGACTCCAGCCGCGACCGCCGCAATACCGGCCTGCTGCCTTTCGGCCCGAACAGCCATGAACCGGTCGATGACTACAGCGAACTGGGCCTGACCGGCAAGGTGCGGGTGGCCAAGAGCACCCTGCGCCTGGGGACCTTGCAACCGATCCTGCCGGTGGTGGTGTACAACGATACCCGCCTGCTGGCCTCCACCTTCCAGGGTGGCCTGCTCACCAGCCAGGACCTGGCCGGCCTGACCTTCAACGCCGGCCGCCTGACCAAGGCCAACCTGCGTGATTCCTCGGGCCGCGACGACATCGGCTACGGCGTCGCCAGCAGCGACCACCTGGACTTCGGCGGCGGTAGCTACGCCATCACCCCGCAAACCAGCGTCAGCTACTACTACGCCAAGCTCGAGGACATCTACCGCCAGCAGTTCGTCGGCCTGATCGATACCCGCCCACTGGGCGAAGGCCTGAGCCTGCGCACCGACCTGCGCTACTTCGACAGCCGCAACGACGGCGCCGAGCGTGCCGGCAACATCGACAACCGCAACTTCAACGCCATGGTCACCCTCGGCGTACGGGCCCACAAGTTCACCGCCGCCTGGCAGCAGATGTCCGGCGACAGTGCCTTCCCGTTCGTGAACGGCGGCGACCCGTTCACCGTCAACCTGGTCACCTACAACACCTTCACCCGCGCCGGGCTGGACTCGTGGCAGGTGCGCTACGACTACGACTTCGTCGCCATGGGTATCCCCGGCCTGAGCTTCATGACCCGCTACACCGATGGCCGCCACGCCGAAACCGCCACCGTCAGCAATGGCCGTGAGCGTGAGCGCGACACCGACATCACCTATGTCATCCAGAGCGGCCCGTTCAAGGACGTCAGCCTGCGCTGGCGCAACGTCACCTTCCGTTCCGGCAATGGCCTGACCAACGCCGTGGACGAAAACCGCCTGATCATCGGCTACACCGTGGCGCTGTGGTAACAGCGCCACCCTCTACATTGGAGAACAGCATGTCTGCCGCCCCTACCTTGCAAAGCTTCATCGCCGGCCGCTGGCTTGGCCAGCACGGCGCCCAGGCCCTGCGTAGCGCCCTGGACGGCCACGTCTTGGCCTACAGCCACGAAGAGCGTCCGGACTTCGCCGAAGCCGTGGACTTTGCCCGCGCCCGTGGCCTGGCCGCGCTGATGGCCATGGACTTCCAGCAACGCGCTGCCCGCCTGAAGGCACTGGCCCTGTACCTGGCCGAACGCAAGGAGCAGCTCTACGCCCTGTCCCACCACAGCGGCGCCACCCGTGCCGACAGCTGGATCGACATCGAAGGCGGCAACGCCACGCTGTTCTCCTATGCGGGTATCGGCAGCCGTGAGCTGCCGTCGGGCAACCTGGTGCACGAAGGCCCGGCCATCCCGCTGGGCAAGCAAGGCCATTTCGCCGGCAGCCACATCCTGGTGCCGCGCGCCGGCGTGGCGGTGCACATCAACGCCTTCAACTTCCCCATCTGGGGCATGCTGGAGAAGTTCGCCCCGACCTTCCTGGCCGGCATGCCATGCATCGTCAAGCCGGCGACCTCGACCAGCTACCTGACCGAGGCCGTGGTGCGCCTGATGAATGCATCCGGCCTGTTGCCCGAAGGCAGCCTGCAACTGGTGATCGGCAGCACCGGCGACCTGCTCGACCGCCTGCAAGGCCAGGACGTGGTGACCTTCACAGGTTCCGCCGACACCGCCGCCAAGTTGCGCGTCACGCCGAACCTGGTACGCAACTCGGTGCCGTTCACCGCCGAAGCCGATTCGCTGAACTGCGCCATCCTCGGCCCGGACGTGACCCCGGACAGCGAAGAGTTCGACCTGTACATCAAGGAGGTGGCCCGCGAAATGACCACCAAGGCCGGGCAGAAATGCACCGCCATCCGCCGCGCCATCGTACCGGCCAGGCACATCGACGCCGTTGCCACGCGCCTGCGCGAGCGGCTGGCCAAGGTGGTGGTCGGTGACCCGTCGGTGGAGGGTGTGCGCATGGGCGCCCTGGCCTCCCACGACCAGCAGCACGATGTGGCCGAGCGGGTGCGCAGCCTGCTGCAGAGCTGCGACCAGCTGTTCGGCGCCAGCGATGGCTTTGCGCCGCGTGGCGAGGGCGTGGCCGAGGGCGCGTTCTTTGCCCCGACCCTGCTGCAGGCCCGTGACCCGCATGCCGAAGGCGGTGCCCACGATATCGAAGCGTTCGGCCCGGTCAGCACGCTGATGGCCTATGACGACCTCGATGAAGCCCTGGCGCTGGCCGCTCGGGGCAAAGGCAGCCTGGTGGCGACCTTGGTCACCGCCGACCGCAGCGTGGCAGCCAAGGCCATCCCGGTGGCTGCCGCCTGGCATGGCCGCCTGCTGGTACTCGACAGCGAGGCAGCCAAGGAATCCACGGGCCATGGCTCGCCATTGCCGCAGCTCAAGCATGGCGGCCCGGGCCGCGCTGGTGGTGGTGAAGAGCTGGGTGGCCTGCGTGCCGTCAAGCACTACCTGCAACGTGCCGCTGTACAGGGTTCGCCGAGCATGCTCACGGCGGTAACCGGCGAATACGTGCGCGGTGGCGAAGTGATCGAAACCGAAGTGCACCCGTTCCGCCGCTATTTCGAGCAGTTGCGCATCGGCGAGTCGCTGCTCACCCACCGGCGCACCGTGACCGAAGCCGACCTGGTCAACTTCGGCTGCCTGTCGGGTGACCATTTCTACATGCACTTCGACGAGATCGCCGCCAAGCAATCGCAGTTCGGCAAGCGCATCGCCCACGGCTATTTCGTGTTGTCGGCAGCGGCCGGGCTGTTCGTCTCCCCGGGTGCAGGCCCGGTACTGGCCAACTACGGCCTGGATACCCTGCGCTTCATCAACCCGGTGGGCATCGGCGACACCATCCAGGCGCGCCTGACCTGCAAGCGCAAGATCGACCAGGGCAAGACCAGCCCGCTGGGCCAGCCCCAGGGCGTGGTGGCGTGGGATGTGGAGGTGACCAACCAGCTGGGCGAGCTGGTCGCCAGCTACGACATTCTCACCCTGGTGCTGAAACAGCCCTGACAGTGCCGTTGGTCAGGGGCGGTGGATATCCAACCGACCTCCCCTGGCTGTTACCGCTCTCATTCAATGAGGGGTGGTCAATGGCTTCGCCTCTCACTCCTGTATTGGGCCCGCCTGATCGCGGGCCCTTTTTTCATCGAGAGCGAGGGTTGCGAGATGAAAGACTTTACTGCGATGGGTGGCGGTAGCGCACAGGATGACTGGCCAGAGCTCGAGCCGGACCGGCGCAATGACCGGGCAGATGACCCGGATGCCGACCCCAATGTGACAGATGACGAAGAGAACCGCCCGGGCGTACCGGCCAGCGACCCCGAGTCCGGTGCCTGACCGTCATGCAGACGGTCTGCGCGATCCCGTGTGGGAGATTGGCCAACCCCTTGGGCCGCGCTGTCGCACAGATAACGGAATTCGCAAGCGATCCTCGTACCCTGTGGGAGCGGCTTTAGCCGCGAAGAATCCAACGCGGTGCATGGCACCGGCTGCGCCGGTGTTCGCGGCTAAAGCCGCTCCCACAGAGGATCGTGCCAACTTTTAGAATTTGAGCAGGACATCTGTTCCCGCACGGATTGTGCAGTCGGGGGTATCACATTGTCGCCGCAGACTGGTTCGGCTTGCCGCCGGATACCCGCCAGCTCACCGCGGTAATCCCATAGCGCTCGGCCATCGGCCTGCTGACTTTCCTGATCTTCTCCCGGCCGAACTTGGGAATGATGCCGATGCCCGCATCGCAACTTGCCCAATGCCAGGCCTCGGCATTGTCCAGCGTCTCCAGACGGATGATGAAACTGCGCGGCTGGCCATGCAGTTGGTAATCGATGATGTACAGCTGTGGGCTAGGCATCGCAGGGGCCTCCTCTTCTCCATGGATGACACCTGATTGATCGGGGCACGGCCGGAAGATTCAAAAAATTGTCGAACAAGAAGTATCAACGGCTATTGATGCCTCGGTACGCAAGGTCTGGCCACCACCCGGCACCTGAGGTACCGGGTGTCCAGCAACCCCTTCAACTTACTGCTGGCGGCCCCCGCCGTGGCTGTTCTGGCCGCCCTTGCGACCGGCCTCCGATGCCCGTTGGCGGTCATTGGCGAAGTTGCCGCCAGAAGCCTGCCCGCCTTTGTGCCCCGCACGGGAGGCCCGTTCCCGGTCGTTGGCGAAATTGCCTGGGTTGGTTTCCTTGGTGCCGCCGCGCTGGCTGGTGCGCTCTTGATCCTGCGCCATGTGGTTTCTCCTTGCGATGGATGGGTCGCATGGATGTTTGCCATGCCTTGGTTCCGAACCGCCGATCACACAGTCTGCTCAATGGTTTTGCCGGCAACTGACCAGTGGCACCAAACATGGGTCGGCAAAAGGTTTGCGTGACGGAAGCAAGCGGGTCGCACTTTCCTGTGCCTGCGGAGGTCTCAACAACATGGCGACGGCCTATAATCCCGCCACACACACGCCCGATGATGCTGCTGCGGGCGGAACGTTCCGGTCTGCACAAGGCTCCGTCCATGAAGTCGTCCCCCAAGCAACCTGCCTCGCCCCAGAACCCGGCGCTCAGCCCCAGCCACCTGGATTTCCCGGTGGTGGGCATCGGTGCATCGGCAGGCGGCCTGGAAGCGATCTGTACGCTGTTCCGGCAAATGCCCAGCGACTGCGGCATGGCCTTCGTCGTGGTCCTGCACCTGTCCCCCGACCACCAGAGCGTCGCCGACCGCATCATCCAGGAGACCACGCAAATGCCGGTGCGCCAGGTGACCGAGCCGGTGCCCATCGAGCGCAACCACATCTACGTAATTTCACCGGCCAATCGCCTGTCCACCAACGATGGCTACCTGCGCGTGACCCCGGCCAACCGGCGCCGTGGCGACCACGTGGCCATCGACCTGTTCTTCCGTGACCTGGCTGACGTGCACAAGGACCACGCCTTCTGCGTGGTGTTGTCCGGTACCGGTGCCGACGGCGCCGTGGGCCTTTCGCGGATCAAGGAGCAAGGCGGCGTGACCTTGGCGCAAAACCCGGACGACGCCCAGTACGACAGCATGCCCCGCGCCGCCATCGAGACCGGCATGGTCGACCTGGTGCTGCCGGCGGCAGAAATGCCGCAGAAGCTGCTGGAGCTATGGCGCAATGCCCGCCAGGTCCGGCTCCCGGAAATCGAGGACGACACCCTGCCACCGGCCTTGGGCACCCGTGCCGGCGATGCCCAGGCCAGCGAGCCGATGCTCGAAGAGATCCTGTTGCAATTGCGCAGCAATACCGGCCACGACTTCCAGCACTACAAGCGCGCCACGGTGCTGCGGCGCATCGAGCGCCGCCTGCATGTGACCGGCCAGGCAGACCTGGCGGCCTACCTGCATTACCTGGAACAGCACCCCGCGGAATCCCGGGCGTTGCTGGCCGACATGCTGATTGGCGTGACCAATTTCTTCCGCGACCGCGAAGCCTTCGAAGCCCTGGAGCGCCATGTGCTGCCGCAACTGGCCTGCGAACGCGACCCGGCCGAGGGCGCGGACGAGATACGCGTGTGGTCGGCCGGCTGCTCCACCGGCGAAGAGGCGTACAGCCTGGCCATGCTGGTTTGCGAGCAGCTGGCACTGGAGCAGCGCTCGCACAAGGTACAGGTGTTCGCCACCGACCTGGACGAACGCGCCATCGGCATCGCCCGCAGTGGCTCCTACCCCGAAGCGATCGTCACCGACGTGCCGCCCAGCCGGCTGCGCCAGTTCTTTCTCAAGGAAGACCAGCATTACCGGGTGCGCAAAGAGGTTCGCGAGAAGGTGCTGTTCGCCCGGCATAACCTGCTGTCGGACCCACCGTTCTCGCAGATCGACCTGATTGTCTGCCGCAACCTGCTGATCTACCTGGACCGCGAGGTGCAGCGTGACATCCTGCAGATGTTCCACTTCGCCCTGCGCCCGGGTGGCTACCTGTTCCTCGGGTCGTCCGAGTCGGCCGACATGGCCAGTGAACTGTTCGCCCCGGTGGACAAGCGCAACCGCATTTTCCGCGCACTCGATGCCAGCAATACCGGCCGCCGTTCCGGCCGTCAGCTGGCCGGCACATCTGCCACCAGCATGCCCCTGGAGACGCTGGCCAAGGCCAAGCCGGGGCGCAAGCCATCGTTCGCCGACCTGCACTACCGCGCCCTGGCGCGCCGCATGCCGCCCAGCCTGATCGTCGATATCGACGGCAATATCCTGCACATGAGCGAAGGCGTGGGGCGTTTCCTGCAAGTGGCCGGTGGCGAACCGAGCCGCAGCCTGCTCAACCTGGTGCTACCGCCCCTGCGCCTGGCCCTGCGCAGCACCTTGTTCCAGGCGCGTCAGGGGACCGAGGCGGTGACCTCGCGCCCTGTCGACCTGGCGGAAACCATGGGCAAACTGCAGGTGGAGATCACCGTGCAGCCGTACAAGGACGACCTCAGCGCCAGCGATTGCCTGCTGGTGGTATTCGAGGAGCGCGCGCCTGATCCGTCCCTGCCGATGCCTGGTGTCATCCGCCAGACCGACAGTATGGTCTTGCACAACCTCGAGCGCGAACTGCAGCGTACCCGCCTGCAACTGCAGGAAACCATCGAGCAGTCAGAGGTCTCCAGCGAGGAGCTGACGGCCTCCAACGAAGAGATGCAGGCCATCAACGAGGAGTTGCGTTCGGCCAGCGAAGAACTGGAAACCAGCAAGGAAGAGCTGCAGTCGATCAACGAGGAACTGCTCACGGTCAACTACGAGCTGAAGAACAAGGTCGAGGAAACCGACAAGGTCAACGACTACCTCAGCAACCTGATCGCCTGCACCGAGATCGCCACGGTGTTCGTCGACCGCAACCTGCATATCCGCTGGTTCACCCCGCGCGCCACCGACCTGTTCAATATGCTGCCGGTCGATACCGGCCGTTCCCTGCTCGACATCACCCACCGCCTGGATTACCCGGCGCTGGCCGACGATGCCCGCGCCGTGGCCCAGGGCGAGGCCATCATCGAGCGTGAAATCGGCGGCCAGGGCGATCACTGGTACCTGGCGCGCCTGCTGCCCTACCGCTCCAGCGAGCAGAAAATCGACGGCACGGTGCTGACCTTCATCGACATCAGCAGCAGCCATGCCGCCGAGGAGCGCGTGCGCCTGGGCGAAGAGCGCCTGAGCAAGCAGCTGGCCGAAACGCAGAGCACCAGCCACATGAAGGACGAGTTCTTCGCCGTCATGTCTCATGAACTCAAACACCCACTCAACCTGATCCAGCTCAATGCCGAAATCCTGCGCCGCCTGCCGTCGCTACGGAACATCAGTGCAGCGAGCAAGGCCGTCGGTACTATCTGCGATGCGGTAACCAGCCAGGCGCGGATCATCGACGACCTGCTGGATGTGGCGCGCATTCGCACCGGCAAGCTCAAACTCAAGACCGAGCCTGTGGACCTGCTTGCCGTCCTGCAGGGCATCCATGGCGTGGTAGTCAGCGAGCAACACCCCTGCACAGTTCGCCTGGAGCTGCCCGCCGACAACCTGCCGGTGATGATCGAGGGTGACGTTACCCGCCTGGAGCAGATCATCTGGAACCTGCTCAACAACGCGCTGAAGTTCAGCCCGGCGGGCAATGACATACGCCTGGTGCTGAGCCACGACGAGGACCACGCCCGCCTGCAGGTGATCGACCATGGAGTGGGCCTGAGCCACGACAGCCTCGAGCATATCTTCGACCTGTTCAGCCAGGCTGCGCCGCAACATGCCAGCCACAGCCGCGAAGGCCTGGGCATCGGCCTGTCGCTGGTACGGCAACTGGTCGAGGCCCATGGCGGTACCGTCCGCGCCACATCAGCGGGGCTTGGCCTGGGCTGCACCTTCACGGTCACCCTGCCCCTTTGCGAAACGCAGCCCCAGCAGCATACGCAGGGCTCGGAGCCGCCGAGCGAGGGCCGCCTGAACGGAATTCGCGTGTTGCTGGTGGATGACTCCGTAGAGGTGCTGGCGGTGATGCAGGAGCTGCTGGAAATGGAGAGCGCCACTGTCAATGCCTTCAGCAAGCCACGTGAGGCCCTGGACGCCGCTGCGGGTGAGGAATACGACATCATCCTGTCCGATATCGGCATGCCGATTATGGACGGCCATGCGTTGATCAAGGCCCTGCGTGGCTACGTGCACCTGCGCCATACCCCGGCCATCGCCCTGACCGGTTATGGCGCCAGCGCCGACCAGTACAAGTCGCGCCAGTCGGGCTTCGACCGGCACCTGAGCAAGCCGGTGGGCTATGACGAGCTGGTGGAGGCCATCGAGGCGCTGAGCGGCTCGGTGCCTTACTGACCGTTGGTCGCTTCAGACGCAACGTTCATTGCTGCCGGGGGCCGAATCTACATGGAATTAGGGATTCGCCCAGGAGCCTGAATGAAGCCAGTCAAGCATCGCGCCACCATCATCTGCCGGCATGGCAAACAAACCCATAAATGGTTGTGGGTGAGAAAGCCCAACGCCGCCTGGACCCTGCCCGGCGGCAAGATAGAGCCCGGCGAGACGCCGGTACAGGCAGCGGAGCGTGAATTGCTTGAGGAAACCGGGTTGCAGGCAGAATCGCTGACCCTGTTGATGCGTCATGAAGCGGCAGAGCGCATGCATTATGTGTTCGAGGCGGAGTTCGTCGATGCCCCGCATCCCAAGGCGCAGCATGAAATTGTCGATTGCCGGTTCGCCCACCCGGACCAGGTGCCCATGCTCAAGGACGAGATCAAGCTGCTGATCCGCTCGTTGCTGGCCTGTGACCGGGCTACGGCGGCGTCAGTGAGGTAGACCTTCTTCACCTGTGCCGGCCCTTTCGCGGGTGAACCCGCTCCCACAGGCATTCCACCGAACCTGTGGGAGCGGGTTCACCCGCGAAGAGGCCGGCACAGGAATCCGCTAGGCATGCACACTCCACTGACACGCCTCTGCCTCGATCGGCATTTCGTCAATGGCATGGATCATCCCGTTCGCCAATGCCTCCCGGGGCCCGAGTATCCGCGGGTAGGCCATCAGATACCGCGGTACATCCAGCACCTCGTCCGCCCCTTCAGTCCGCTCGGCGACGATCTGTGCATACAGCCGCAGGTCATAGTCCAGGCTCATCGCATACTCGGCCATGCGGGAGTGGTCGACCGAGCCATGCAAGGTCCAGTGGAACGGATGAAACAGGAACTTGCTGTAACTGCATGCCGTGCGCCGATCCCCGGCCAGGAACAGGATGTTGCCCATGGATTCCACCGTGCCGAGGTTGTGGGTATGCACCTCGACCGGTAACGCCCGCAGGAAGTTGTACAAGGTAAACCCGTAGCTGCACTCGCCGCCCATGGTGGCGATGTTCAGTTGCAGGACTTCGGCCCCCTGCTGCAACGCCCGCGAACAGGTGTTGATCAGGTTGCCGCAGGTGGATGAATTGATAGGCCCGGTGAAGTGGACGATATGTCTGGCCATGCTTGCCTCCAGGGTTGGCAGGTCATTCCTTGGGTTTCTGCGCATCGTCACCCTGCCCGGCCATCTGCCGGTACTGCTTGCGCAGGGCATGCAGCTCGGCCGGGTCCATGTCTTCAAGGTCCAGCAGCGCCTTGTGCGCCTGTTGGGTGGTGCGCAACAGCTCATCGATCTTGATGTGCAGTTCGTCGTTGTCGCGGTTCTGGGTGTTCTGGATCAGGAACACCATGAGGAAGGTGATGATGGTGGTCGAGGTGTTGATCACCAGTTGCCAGGTGTCGTTGAAGCCGAACAGCGGCCCGGTCACTGCCCAGATCAGGATAAGCAGGCAGGCGATGCCAAAAGTCAGCGGGCGGCCGGCCCAATTGGCCAGCCATTGGGCGAAACGGTCGAATTTCATCCTGGCGCCCTTCCTCATAGCAGGTATGCGGTGGAAACGCCGCGGGCCGCAAAGTTCCACGCGGCATCAGCCTTTTCCGTTGGTCAACCGTGCTGAACCCTGGCCGCTGTTGACCGGTCGCACTTTCAGAGTGACCGAACAAGGACCCGGCAATGAGGAAGGCAGCGTGAGCGATATCCGCATCGGCATCTCCGGTTGGCGCTACGGCCCGTGGCGCAAGGATTTCTACCCGAAGGGCCTGCCCCAGGACAACGAACTGGCGTTCGCTTCGCGAGCGGTCAACAGCATTGAAATCAACGGCTCGTTCTACAGCCTGCAAACACCCGAACGCTACCAGGGCTGGCATGACGAAACGCCGCCTGGGTTCGTGTTCGCGGTGAAAGCCCCGCGCTACATCACCCATGTACGGCGGCTCGAGGACATCGAAGAGGCCGTGGCCAATTTCTTCGCCTCCGGGCCGCTGCTGCTCGGCAAGAAGCTGGGCCCGTTCCTGTGGCAGTTTCCGCCGAACATGAAGTTCGACGAGGCCCGCTTCGCCCGCTTTCTCGAACTGCTGCCGCACAGCCGCAAGGATGCCCGCGAATGCGCACAGGGGTGTGCACCACGCCTGAAGGACAACGGCAGCACCGATATCAAGGGCAACGCACGGCTGCGTCACGCGGTGGAAATCCGCAACGAAAGCTTTTTGTGCGAAGCCTTCATCAAGCTGCTGCGCAAGCACCGGGTAGCGCTGGTAGTGGCCGACAGTGCCGGTAAATGGCCCTATGTCGAGGACCTTACCGCCGACTTCGTGTACATGCGCCTGCATGGCGATGTCGAGCTGTACAGCAGTGGCTATACCGCCCAGGCGCTGCGGCGCTGGAAGCAGCGCATCCAGCACTGGAGCCAGGGCCGCCAGGCCGACGATGCCCAGCTGGTGGTGCCAGGGCCGCCACCGCGGCGCGCCGCCCGTGACGTCTACTGCTATTTCGACAACGACCAGAAAGTCCATGCGCCTTATGACGCCCGGCGCCTGTTGCAGAAGCTGTCGCTGGACCATGAGCTGATGACCGAGCCTGGCGTGGTGCCGGAGGTGACCCTGTGAACAGGACCCTGCCTGCCCCGCACTGCATCATCGACAAGATCACCGCCGTACGTAGTCTGAATGTACTGACGTTGAACGTGCACAAGGGCTTCACCTTCTTCAACCGGCGCTTCATCCTGCCCGAGTTGCGCGAAGCCGTGCGCGCCACCGGCGCCGACCTGGTGTTCCTGCAGGAAGTGCACGGCAGCCACCAGCAGCATGCCCTGCGCCACCCGGCCTGGCCGGATACGCCACAGTACGAGTTCCTGGCCGACAGCATGTGGCCGCAGTTCGCCTACGGCCGCAATGCCGTATACCCCCATGGCGACCACGGCAACGCGCTGCTGTCGAAATTCCCCATCAGCCGCTTCGACAACCTGGACGTCTCGGTGCAGGGCAACGAGCAGCGCGGCCTGTTGCATTGCCAGCTGGAAGTGCCTGGCCATGACCAGGTGCATGCGGTGTGCGTGCACCTGGGCTTGCGCGAGGCCCACCGGCAACGCCAGGTGAAGCTGCTGCTGGACCTGCTAGGCAGCCTGCCGCCCAAGGCCCCGGTGATCGTTGCCGGCGATTTCAACGATTGGCGGCTGAAGGCCGATGCGGTGCTGTGCGAACACCTGGTGGAAGCGTTCGGCGAGCATTTCGGCACCCCGGCACGCAGTTTCCCGGCGCGCCTGCCGTTGTTGCGCCTGGACCGCATCTACCTGCGCAACGCCATGCCCGGCACGGCCCAGGTGCTGTCGAAGTACCCGTGGTCGCACCTTTCCGACCACGCCCCTCTGGCTTCGGAGATCAAACTGTGAACCGACCCTGGGTAGACGGCAACTGCGTGCAGTTGCTGATCAATGGCGAGCAATACTACCCCCGCGTGTTCGAGGCCATGAGCCAGGCACGGGAGGAAATCCTGCTGGAGACCTTCATCATCTTCGATGACAAGGTTGGCCAGCAATTGCAGCAGGTGCTGATAGATGCCGCCCGCCGCGGCGTGCGTGTCGAAGTGGCCGTGGATGGGTACGGCACGGCCGACCTGCCCGACTCTTTCATTGCGGCCATGACCGATGCCGGAGTCAGTTTCCACGCCTTCGACCCGCAGCCGCGGCTGGTGGGCATGCGCACCAACCTGTTCCGGCGCCTGCACCGCAAGATCGTGGTGGTCGATGGCGAGCGGGCCTTCATTGGCGGCATCAACTACAGCGCCGACCATTTGGGCGACTTTGGTCCCATGGCCAAGCAGGACTATGCCGTGGAGGTCGTCGGCCCGGTGGTGGCACAGGTTCATGCCGCCAGCAAGCGCCTGATGTCACCGGTGCTGCAGCCGCCCAGCGCGGTAAGGCCATTGACCGAGCCTGCCGGTACCTGCACCGCCGTGCTGGTCGAGCGCGACAACAAGGTGCGCAGCACCGATATCGAGGCCCACTACCTGCAGGCGTTTCGCAGTGCCCGGCGGCGCATCGTGGTGGCCAATGCGTATTTCTTCCCGGGCTACCGGCTGATGCGTGAATTGCGCAATGCGTCCCGGCGCGGCGTGGAGGTCCGGCTGATCCTGCAGGGCCAGCCAGACATGCGCTGGGTACGGGCGCTGTCGCGACTGCTGTACAACTACCTGCTGCGCGACGGTGTGGCCATTCACGAGTATTGCCAACGGCCGCTGCACGGCAAGGTGGCGCTGGTGGATGATGAGTGGGCCACGGTCGGCTCCAGCAACCTGGACCCGCTCAGCCTGTCCTTCAACCTTGAAGCCAACCTGTTCATCCGTGACCGCGCCTTCAACCAGCAGCTCAACCAGCACCTGCAGGCGCTGGCCCGCGAACAATGCAAGCCGGTCACCCTGGAACGCATGGTTCGCGGCTACTGGTGGCGGGCACCGCTGATATTCGTGTGTTTCCACGTGATCCGCCATTTCCCGCGGATTGCCGGTTGGTTCCCGGCGCACCGTCAGCACCTGCGCTCGGTGCAGCCGGAGGCCGAGGCACAGGTTGACTATCACGAGGGCAAGACCTGATGGCGCGAAAACACTGGCAAATCTGGGGCAAGCGGCTGTTCACCCTGGCATTCCTGATCCTGATCCCTGCGCTGTTGTACCTGCTGGCGCGCAACCTGGACTGGAACGAAGTGCGCCAGTCGTTGCTGGCCTACAAGCCTGGCACCCTGGCCATCGGCCTGGTGCTGGCCGGGTGCAGCTACCTGACGTTCGCCAGCTACGACCTGCTGGCCCGGGCCTACACCGGCCACCACCTGCCGGCCCGCCAAGTGTTGCCGGTTGCCTTCGTGTGCTATGCCTTCAACCTCAATTTCACAACCTGGGTGGGTGGCGTTGCCTTGCGCTACCGGCTCTACAGCCGCCTGGGCCTGGACACGGCAACCATCACGCGCATCCTCACCCTGGGCCTGCTGACCAACTGGATGGGCTACATGCTGCTGGCAGGCACGGTGTTCGCCTTGCGCCTGGTCGAGCTGCCCGCCAACTGGGCGGTCGGCGCCAGCGGCCTGCAACTGATCGGCCTGGTATTGCTGGCGATTGCCGCAGGCTACCTGCTGGCCTGTGGTTTCGCCAAAAAACGCACCTGGCGCTGGCGCGACCATGAGGTAACGCTGCCGTCGCTGCGCCTGGCGCTGTGCCAGGTGGTACTGGGTGCCAGCAACTGGGCGCTGATGGCACTGCTGATCTTCTGGTTGCTGCCTGGCGACGCCTTCTACCCGTCGATACTTGGCATCCTGCTGATCAGTTGCGTGGCTGGTGTGGTCGCGCATATCCCGGCCGGGCTGGGTGTGCTGGAAACGGTGTTCCTGGCCCTGCTGCATGGGCAGCTTGCCCAAGGCACACTGGTGGCGGCCCTGCTGGGTTACCGCACGCTGTACTACCTGGTGCCGCTGTTGCTGGCGGTGCTGACCTACCTGATCCTGGAGAAACGCGCCAAGGCCATGCGCCGGCGCGACAAGCCTGCCTAGACCTATCGAGGGCCAGTGGCCCGGGAGGTGGCAAATGCGTGGCGCTGTCTTGAAGCCGATGTTGATACTGATGGTGGCGAGCCTGGCCAGCGGCCAAGTCCTGGCCGAAGCCTGCAATGTGCTCACCCGCTCCTCCAGCGAGGCGGTAACGCCGGTGGAGCGGCACAGCTGCTACAGCTACAGCAACCTGCCCGCCGAAGCGATCAACTGGTCATGCAGCAACGAGAGCAAGGACATGCTCAACAGCGAAAAGCACAAGGTCGCGCGTTGTGCGGATGGCAGCGTCGGCAGTTGCATCGCGCCGTTGACCCAGGAGGCATTGGCCAACCCCAAGGCAGCTGGCGGTGACAAGCCGGCGTTGCCCAAGGATGCACGGGTGATCACCTACTACTACGACACCCCCAGCCTGGGCCAGGCCCGCACCGATTGCGAGCGTAGCAACGGCATCTGGCAGACTCACTGATTCTGCGGGCCTGCGCGCTGCTTTGTGTAGGAGCGGCCTTGTGTCGCGAAAGGGCCGCAGCGCGGCCCCAAGATTTCAGCTTCGCACGGAAATTTGCCGGGGCCGCTTTGCGGCCCTTTCGCGACGCAAGGCCGCTCCTACAGGATCATCACAGCCCCATAGACCTATGCAGAACCTATGAGACGGCGATGTTTCAGGGTGAAATCGGGTCACTCGCCGGAAAAGTTTCGTCCAGCGCATTGTCCACCGCGCTTTCCCCGGTCTTTTCACCACAGTGGCAATCAGGCATCCGGCACCGCTCGCCATTGTGATGCCCGCTGGCACAGGCCTCGCAGCAATACACCTTGCCTTCGAGCTGCAAGGCATTGGCATCCACGGTGCAGGAACAATGCGCACAGGCACAACGTACCTCGTTCATGGCTTGCTCTCCTCGTCATCGATCACATCATCGGCCCAGGGCTCTCCATCCAGCGGCGCGGAGCGGGCCAGTTCGGCTTCGTCCAGGCCTATGCCGCCGCCAATCTCGTTGGCCTCTACCCGCCTCAGGGTCTTGTCTGCAGGGCCGCCGCTGCCGCCCGGTTCATGCGGGTCGCGGGCACCGGTTTCATCCAGCAAGGTGTCCGGGCTCAGGTCGTCGTAAGTGACGTTGTCCTCGTGCAGGCTGTCGCTCAACGCCTCGCCGCCGGTCATGCCGCTTTCGGCCACGCGCCGCGGTGGGAACTCGCGGGCCACGTCCGCGGCCGGTCGCTCGTCACCCACACGCCCCTCGCGTTCATCCAGGCGCTCGTCGAAGTCCAGTTCATGCACGCTGCCCATGCGGTCTTCGGTGTCGTCGATTTCAGTGGGGGTATACGGCTTCGGTTCATCTGCTCGGGCCATGTGCGTTCTCCGTCAGGTGGCTTCATTCGGTCGACTGCACCAGCTGCTGGAAGATTCAGAGTTTTTTTGAACTCCCGCCCGGGCCGCTGCCTCCCAGATTAGAGACTGCGAACCGCCCGGAGCCCGCCATGGCCAAGCCCCTGCAGGAATATGCGCGCAAGCGCGACTTCAATGCCACGCCCGAGCCCAGCGGCAAGCGCAGCCGTGGCAAGCGGGCCCACGCGCTGCAGTTCTGCATCCAGAAGCACGATGCCAGCCACCTGCACTACGACTTCCGCCTGGAGCTCGATGGCACGCTGAAAAGCTGGGCCATCCCCAAAGGGCCGTCGCTGGACCCCAAGGTGCGCCGCCTGGCCGTGCACGTGGAGGACCACCCGCTGGACTACGCCGACTTCGAAGGCCATATCCCCGAAGGCCATTACGGCGCGGGCGACGTGATCGTGTGGGACCGGGGCATCTGGGAGCCCGAAGGCGATGCGCGTGAGGCCTATGCCAAGGGCAAGCTGCGTTTTCGCCTGCAAGGCGAAAAGCTCGGCGGTGTATGGAACCTGTTCCGCACCCACCTGGCCGGCAAGAAGGAGCAGTGGATGCTGGTCAAGTCGCACGACAGCCAGGCGCGCAGCGAAGCCGACTACAGCATCGTCGACGCCCAGCCCGACAGCGTGCTCAGCGACCGCACGCTGGTGCCGCGCAAGCCGGCAGCAAAAAAGGCCGCCGCGCCACGTCGCAAAACCGCCAGCAAAGGCCGGAAGGTGCCGTTGCCGGCACAGCTGCAGCCACAACTGGCGACCTTGGTCGACTCCCCGCCCAGTGGCGACTGGCGCTACGAGGTCAAGTTCGACGGTTACCGCATCCTTGCCCGCATCGACGGTGATGACGTGCGCCTGTTCACCCGCAATGGCCATGACTGGAGCGGCAAGATGCCCAGGCAGGTTGCCGCCTTGCGTGCGCTGGGCCTCGATTCGGCCTGGTTCGATGGCGAGGTGGTGGTGGCCGGCGAAGACGGCGCGGCGGACTTCCAGGCGCTGCAGAACGCTTTCGACACCGAGCATGACGAGCACATCACCTATTACCTGTTCGACCTGCCCTTCCTGGGCGGCCAGGACCTGCGTCAGTTACCGCTGCAGGACCGGCGCAACACTTTGCAGCAGTTGCTGGAACACAACGAATCGGACGTACTCAAGTACTCCGCCGACTTTGACCAGCCCGTCGAATCCCTGCTCGACAGCGCCTGCCGGCTGCAACTCGAAGGCCTGATCGGCAAGCGCGTCGACAGCCCCTACAGCGGCCGCCGCAGCCCCGACTGGATCAAGCTCAAGTGCAAGCAGCGCCAGGAGTTCGTGATCGTCGGCTACACCGACCCCAAAGGCAGCCGCAGCGGTTTCGGCGCCCTGCTGCTGGCCTTGCACGACAACGACAGCGGCGAGTTGCGCTATGCCGGCAAGGTTGGCACCGGCTTCAGTGCAACCACGCTGGCCAGCATTCATGCCCGGCTGAAACCGTTGGAAACCGCCAGGCCGGCCCTGCCCAACCCGCCCACCGGGGCCGAAGCCCGGGGCGTGCACTGGCTGAAACCGCAACTGCTGGCCGAAGTCGCCTACGCCCAGATGACCCGTGACGGCATCGTGCGCCACTCGGTGTTTCACGGCCTGCGTGATGACAAACCGGCTACCGCCATCGACCTGGAGCGCAGCATGCCCGCCAAGACCCTGCCCAAGCGCAAGCAGGCCAAGGCCCCCGAGGCCTTGGGCGAGCTGCGCCTGACCCACCCCGAGCGGGTTGTCGACGCCACCAGCGGCGTTACCAAGCGTGAGGTCGCCGAGTACTACGCCGCTGTCAGCCAATGGATACTGCCCCAGCTCGAGCACCGCCCGGTGGCGCTGGTGCGCGCGCCGGATGGCCTGGCCGGGGAGCTGTTCTTCCAGAAGAACGCCGGCCAACTGCATCTGCCCAACGTGCTCAGCTACGACAAGGCCGAGGCCGGCCAGGCGGCGATGGTCGTCAACCGCGCCGACACCTTGCTGGGTGCCGTGCAGATGAACATGATCGAGCTGCACACCTGGAACGCCACCGACAAGGACTTCGACAAGCCCGACCGCTTCGTCCTCGACCTCGACCCGGACCCGGCGCTGCCCTGGAAGGCCATGCTCGAAGCGACCCAGCTGGCCCTGACGCTGCTGGATGAACTGGGCTTGAAGGTGTTTCTCAAGACCAGTGGCGGCAAAGGCATGCACCTGGTCGTACCCCTGACCCGGCGGGCCAGCTGGGATGAAGTCAAGGCGTTCAGCCACGGCATCGTCGATTACCTGGCCAGGCTGTTCCCCGACAGGCTCAGTGCCGTATCCGGGCCCAAGAATCGCATCGGGCGCATCTTCATCGACTACCTGCGCAACGGCAAGGGCGCGACCACCGCCTGCGCCTATACCCTGCGCGCCCGCGAAGGCCTGCCGGTATCCGTGCCGATCTGGCGCGAGGAACTGCCGCAACTCAAGGGCGCCAACCAGTGGAACATCGGCAACGTGCTTGAACGCCTGGGCGAGGTGGACGACCCCTGGGCGGAGTATGGCAAGACAAGGCAATCGATCACCGTGGGCATGCGCAAGCAGCTGGGGCTGGCCTGATGGCGGCTTGCCTCCAGCGCTACGCCTACGCCCGCAGTGCCTCACCAAGGAGCCAAGCCCATGAGCATCGTCCAGGATTTTGACCTGACCAACCTCGATCGCCTGCTGCGAGCCTTCAGCGAGCGGCAGCAACCGCTCAATCTGGATACCCAGTTGCCGCAGCTGATCCAGGCACTGCAAGCCGACCACCTCGACCTGCTGCCCCTGCCCGGCCAGGGCAATACGCTACGGCGCTGGCAAACCCTGGCTCGGGTGGCAGGCTGTGACCTGGCCTTGGCCAAGCTGTACGAGGGCCACACCGACGCGTTGGCGATCCTTGCCGAATGCGCTGCGGCACACCACGCTGCCGAGGGTATATGGGGCGTGTGGGCCGCCGAACCGCCGGATGCCCGCGCCTGCATCGTGGCCCGTGATGGCGACCAGGTCCGCCTGGAGGGTCGCAAGGCCTGGTGTTCGGGCGCACTGCAGATCGACCGGGCGCTGGTCACGGCCTGGGACCAGCACGACCAGCCCCAGCTGGTGGCCATCGAACTGTCCCATCCCAGCCAGGGCCTTGCCATAGACCGCTGGCAGGCCATCGGCATGGCCACCACCGCCAGTGTCGAAGTCGAATTCAACCATACCCCCGGCATCGCCATCGGCCGCCCTGGGCAATACCTGTCACGCCCCGGGTTCTGGCACGGCGGCGCTGGCATTGCGGCCTGCTGGTACGGCGCCGCCGAAGCCCTGGCAGACTACCTGCGCGAACACTGCCGCAACCCCCGCCCCGACCCACATGCCGATGCTCACCTGGGCGCGGTCGATGCAGCCTTGTACGGCGCCAGGGCGGCACTGCGCGAATGCGCGGCGTGGATCGACCGCCAGCCAGGCGCGGACGCCAGCTTCGAAGTGCGCCGCACCCGCGCCCAGGTGGAACAGGCCGTGGAGCAGGTGATCCACCACGTTGGCCGGGCGCTGGGCGCCACGCCTTTCTGCCGCGACAACCACTTTGCCCGGCTGAGCGCCGACTTGCCGGTGTTCCTGCGCCAGAGCCATGCCGAGCGCGACCTGGCGGCGCTCGGCGAGCAGTTGGCACAACGGCCGGCGGGAGTCTGGCAGCTATGAGGCAGAACCTGATCCAGGCGAACAGCGGTACGCCGTGGGCGGCCTGGCAGCAGGCCGCGCACCTGGCCAGGGCCACCTGGATCACCCCGCAGCAGCTGTGCCCGCCAGGCCGCCGCCTGGTACTGCTGGCTCCGCACCCCGATGATGAAATTCTCATGGCCGGCGGGCTGCTGGCGGGCTTTCATGGCCGGGAAGACGACCTGGTGCTGATCTCCGCCACCGATGGTGAAGCCAGCCACCCCGGTTCTACCCACTGGAGCGAACACCGCCTGCGCCGGCAAAGGCCGCTGGAAAGCCGCCATGCGCTGCAACAGCTTGACCTCGACCTCGGCCGCATGGACTGGCGGCGGCTCCACCTCAAGGACGGCGCGTTGCCACGTGACGAGGCATTTCTGCTCAACCACCTGAGCCAGTTGCTCAGGCCTGACGACCTGCTGATGGCCACCTGGAGCGGCGATGGTCACTGTGACCACGAGGCAGTGGGCCGGGCTGCGGCGCAGGCGGCCCGGATGCGCAAGGTGCAATGCCTGGAGGTACCCGTGTGGGCCTGGCACTGGGCGCAACCGGACGACCCGCGCCTGCCTTGGCCGCGGGCCCACCGCATCCAGCTGGACGAGGCCAGCCTGGCCCGCAAGCGCAAGGCCCTGGCCGCCCATGTCAGCCAGCTGGAGCCGGATGGCCAGCGCCCGCCCGTACTGCCGCCGAACTTGCTGGATTGCCTGCTGCAACCTTTCGAACTGGTGTTCCTGTAAATGGAGTTGTCATGAGCCTCGACCCACAGTATTTCGCCGACCTGTACGCCACCAGTGAAGACCCTTGGGCCTTTCGCACCCGCTGGTACGAAAAGCGCAAGCGCGAGCTGGTCATGGCCAGCCTGCCGCGCCAGTGCTACCAGCGCGTGTTCGAGCCGGCTTGTGCCAATGGAGAGCTGAGCGCGTTGCTGGCCGAGCGTTGTGCCAACCTGTTGTGCCAGGACCTGGACCCTACTGCGGTAGCGCTGGCCGGTGAACGCTTGGCTGGACTGAGCAATGTCTCGGTGGAACTGGCGCGGCTGCCCTCGGACTGGCCGCATGGGCATTTCGACCTGATCGTGCTGAGCGAGGTGGGTTACTACCTCGACCCGACCGACTGGTTGCAGGTGATCGAACAGTCGGTGGCCAGCCTGACCTACGACGGTGGGCTGCTGGCCTGCCACTGGAAGCATCCCATCGCCGGCTGCCCGCAGGACGGGCGTGAAGTGCACCGCATGCTGGCCCGGCACCTGCCGCTGTATCTGCAGTTCCAGCATGACGAGGCGGACTTCGTGCTGGAGTACTGGGCCTCTCAGCCCAGCGTGGTCGACCTCGACGAGACCTGCCCATGATTGCCGTGGTGATCCCGGCCCACAACGAGGCCCGGCGCCTTGGGCGCTGCCTGCGGGCAGTACTGGCTGCCGCCCTGCAGGCGCAGCAGGCGGGGCACCAGGTGGAGGTGCTGGTGGTGCTGGACCGCTGCAGCGATGGCAGCGCCGCCGTGGCAAGGCGTTTCGGTGTACAGGTGCTGACGGTGGATGCCGGCAACGTCGGTATGGCCCGCCGGGTGGGCGCGGCATACATGGTCGAGCGCGGCGCGCAGTGGCTGGCCTGCACCGATGCCGACAGCCGGGTGCCAGAGCACTGGCTGCTGTCGCAACTGGCCTGCAGGGCCGAGGTGGTGTGCGGCACGGTGCATGTCGAGTACTGGCAACCCTGGCAGACAGCGGCCTTGCGCAAGCTGTACCACAGCCGTTACCAGGCACGTGAGGGGCATCGGCATGTGCATGGGGCCAATCTGGGTGTGTGTGCCGACGCCTATGATCGGGTGGGCGGCTTCCAGCCCCTGGCGGCACATGAGGATGTGCGACTGGTCAACGACCTGCAGGCCAGTGGGGCGCAGATCGTATGGACCGCCAGGCATAGCGTGGCCACCAGCAGCCGGCGCGACAGCCGCGCGCGCGAAGGGTTTGGTGATTATCTGGCGGGGTTGCAGACACAGGTCTGATCCTGGTTCCCAAGCGGCGCGATCCCTGTGGGAGCGGCTTTAGCCGCGAAGAATTCAACGCGGTGCATGGCACCGGCTGCGCCGGTGTTCGCGGCTAAAGCCGCTCCCACAGGGGGCCGCGTTATGTTCAGTTCCATGCGAGCTGGCTTGCGGTGACGATTCCTTTCACGACGCCTTGCGTGTCTTCTTCGCCGGCTTCTTGCCACCGAGGCTGCGCTTGAGCAGTTCGGTGAGGTCGAGGATGTCCGCGCTTTTCCCCGCTTCCGTCGCCTCGCCCTTCTCCACAGTCTCGATCTTGCCCTTGCTGGCCTTCTCTTCCACCAGGTCCATGATGGTCTGGCGGAAGGCATCGTGGTAATCCGCGGGCTTCCAGGGCCCGCTCATGTCTTCCACCAACCGCTTGGCCATGTCCAGTTCGCGCTTGTCCACCTTGGCCTCGGTGACGCTGCTGTCCAGTTCCAGCGTTTCCAGCCCGCGCACTTCTTCGGGCCAGCGCAGGGTGATCATCACCAGCGCATCATCCAGCGGGCGCAACAGCGCCAGGTGCTGTCGGGTGTGCAGCACCACCGTGGCCAGCGCCACCTTGCCGGTTTTTGCCAGGGTTTCGCGCAGCAAGGCGTACACCTTGCCGCCACGGCGGTCGGGGGTAAGGTAGTACGGCGTGTCGAAGTGCTGCAGCGGGATCTCGCCAGCCTCCACGAAGGAAAAGATATCGATCGTCTGGGTCGCCTCGGGCCGGGCCTTGCGGATTTCCTCCTCGCTGATCACCACGTAGCGGCCCTTCTCGAACTCGACGCCCTTGACGATGTTGTCCTTGTCGATTTCCTTGCCGGTGACCTTGTTCACCCGCTTGTAGCCGACCGGTTCCATGCTGCGCTTGTCGAGCCAGTCGAAATCGACCCGCTCGGTGCGCACCGCGGTGTTGAGGGCCACGGGGATGTGCACGAGGCCGAAACTGATGGCGCCTTTCCAGATTGCCCTAGCCATTGAGGTGCTCCCAGGTTGCCTGCCAATACCTGAATCGACTGCAACGGGCGGCGAAGGTTTAGCCGCCCCGCCCTACGGCAGCGGGTTGCCGCCGGTCACGCCGAACACCTCGCCGGTGATGTAGCTGGACTCCTGGCTGGCCAGCAACACATACACCGGCGCACATTCGGCGGGCTGCCCCGGTCGCTTCATCGGTGTATGCGCGCCGAAGTCGGGGATTTTCTCCGGTGGCTGGCCGCCGCTGGGCTGCAGCACGGTCCAGATGGGGCCAGGGGCAACGGCGTTGACCCGGATACCGCGCTCGATCACCTGCTTGGCCAAGGCCTTGGTGAAGGCAACGATCGCGGCCTTGGTGGTGGCATAGTCGAGCAAGGTGGCCGAAGGCTGGTAGGACTGGATCGAGGCGGTGTTGATGATGGTCGCCCCCGCCGGCATCAGCGGCACGGCCGCCTGGCACAGCCAGAACAGCGCGTAGACGTTGGTTTTCAGGGTGTGGTCGAACTGCTCGTGGCTGACCTGGCTGATGTCCTTGCGCGCCTCCTGCTTGCCGGCGACGTTGACCAGGATGTCCAGGCCGCCGAGCTGCTCGTGGGCCTGGTCGACCAGTTCCTTGCAGAACTGCTCGTCCTTCAGGTCACCGGCAAGGGCCACCACCTTGCGGCCTTCGGCTTCGATCAGCTTGATGACTTCGCGGGCATCGGGTTGTTCGATGGGCAGGTAATTGAGGGCAATGTCGGCACCCTCGCGGGCGAAGGCAATGGCCACTGCCCGGCCGATGCCCGAGTCCGCGCCGGTGATCAGCGCCTTGCGCCCCGCCAGGCGGCCAAAGCCCTTGTAGGTGGTTTCGCCGTGGTCTGGTTCGGGCTGCATGTTGGCGTCCAACCCCGGTGCTGGCTGGCCTTGGGCCGGGAACGGAGGGTGCGGGTACTGGGTCAGCGGGTTCTGCATGCTGAACTGGTCGTGCGGTTTGCTGGGCATGGGGGCCACTCCTCTGGTGAAACCGGTGTTGGCCCATTCGCGGGCATGCCCGCTCCCACAGGTATTGAAACTGGTGGTAGTCCTGTGGGAGCGGCAAGCCCGCGAAGGCCGTTCTACCGATTTCGAGGTAAACCGCCATCGATGGTTTTTTCCGACTGGCCCAAACACTGACCAGCGGTCGATACGTCACTCAAAGTGACTAGTTCCGTACCTCAGCTGCGTCGACATCCGGCGCATCCGGTGCATCTGGCGCGTCTGGAGCATCTGGCGCGTCGTCCACATCCGCCCTTGCAGCGTCTCTGGCTGCATTGGCAGCGACTTTGGCTTCGTCCCTGGCGGCATCTGCCGTAGCCCTGGCAGCATCTCTGGCGGCATCAGCTTCGTCTCTGGCTGCGTCGCGGGCAGCATCTGCCGCGGCCCTGGCAGCGTCTCTGGCTTCATCTGCGCCGGCTACGCCAGCAGCTTTTGCAGCGTCGCGGGCTGCATCCGCCTCGGCTCTGGCAGCGTCTCTGGCGGCATCTGCAGTAGCTTTTGCCGCATCCCGGGCGGCATCTGCCTCAGCCCTTGCAGCGTCTCTGGCTGCATCAGCATCGTCTCGCGCTGCGTCCCTGGCGGCGTCTGCCGCATCGTTGTCGTTGTCGTTGTCGTTGTCGTTGTCATGCGCATCGCCTGGGCCTCTGCCGGCCATGCCACCATGGTCACCATCGCCGGCCCCCGGGCCACCATGGCCGCCATGACCGCCACCGCCGTCACCGCCGTGACCACTGCCTCCGCCACCGCCTCCAGATCCACCGCTGCCACCACCGTGACCACCGCCACCTCCAGAGCCACCGCCGCCACTACCGTGACCGCCGCCTCCAGAACCACCGCTGCCACCACCGTGACCGCCGCCACCTCCAGAGCCACCGCCACCGCCGCTGCCGCCGTGGCCACCACCACCGCCGCTGCCACCGTCTTTGGCATACACGCTGGAGAAACTACCGATGTAGTCGGGCACCAGGACGGTCGAGGCCGACAGGACGCCACCTATTGCCAATGCCAACAAACATTTCTTGAGCAACATGATGCACCTCCGCTTGGAGTTGCGTCGTCATCTCCGTATCGAACGCAATGACCAATGAGTTCGCAACCGCCCATGGAGCGGACAGCCAACCGGCGCGGCCATAGATCTGCAGTGTCAGCGAGCAGCTTCGGTTTCGCACGATCCTTCAGAGCCAGTCAGCATCTTTGCGTGGGAAATATTCCCACATAATAAGACTAGTACTGTCTGCCTGAGTTCAAAGGACCGAATATCAGGCCAAGGCACGTGTCGGCGCCTGCCAGCAGTCACGCCTGGCTGAACAGCACCTGCCTGAAAGCCTCAGCCGCCAGGTGTACCTGCACCGCCCAGTCCTGCGCCGCGTCACTGCCGGCATCATCGGAAATGTATTTCAGGCACACGAACGGGATGCCTTCGCCGCGTGCGATCAGCGCCAGCACGTAGGCTTCCATGTCGACCACGTCATAAGGTGCATCGCCATGGTTGATCTCGAAGCTGTCGCCACTGCCGCAGGTTTCCAGGGCCAGGCCGGGGATCTGCGCCCCATGCTCCAGCACCACCGGGATGTCCGACAGAGGCGTCTGGTAGCGGGCGAAGCCAAGCGGGGTCACATCCATGTCGCGCTGCACGAAGCGGGTACAGCACACCACCTCGCCCTTGCCATGGCGCTGGCTGCCGGCCGAGCCGAGGTTGACGATCAGCCTGGGCCGGCGCGCGGCAATGGCCTTGGTCAGGGCGATGGCGGCATTGACCTTGCCGATGCCGGTGAACACGGTGTTGACGTCAGCGAATACATCGCCGGCCTCGGCTTCGAGGGCGAAGACAAACAACGTGTCGTCCAGTGAAATGTCGGGGAATTGCTTGATCAGCATCATGGCGCAGGTGGTTCCGAGTGGCTGCGAAAGGCGCGGCCATTTTCGGCAAACCCCGGCTAATTGCAAGCCCCGGCGGCCACCACGGCCCGTAACGCCTGCGCCCTGCCCAGGCCGGCAGCGCTGGCCTGAGCCAGGCATTGCAGTTGCTGGTCGGCATGGGTGCCGTCGCGCAGCAGGCGTTGTGCATGGTGGAAGGCGCGCTCGGCGTCTGCGGTGTCGATCGGCAACTGCTCCTGCAATTGAGCCAACCAACCTTCGGCCGTGACCGGCTGTTGCTCATGCAGGCCAATGAACTCGCCCTGGCGCCCATGACGCATGGCGCGCCAGTAGTTTTCCTGGGTGATCCAGCGCTGTTCGCGGTTGCAGGCCGCCGGGTCATGCCGGTACACGATGCTGTGCTCCACCAGGTGACGAAACAGCGCAGCGATGCACAGCGCGTCCTCCAGCCGCGGGCAGCCGTCGCAGATGCGCAGCTCGACCGTCGGGAAACGCCGCGAAGGCCGGATCGCCCACCAGAAGTCGCCATCCGCGGCCAGCGACCCTGTGCGTTGCAGCAATGCACGGTAGCGCTCGTAGGCGGCCCAGTCCGGCAACGGCTCGGGCAAGCCCATGTGCGGCCATTCCCCGCAAATCACCCGACGATAGCTCATGTAGCCGGTGCACTGGCCTTCCCACAGCGGGGATGACGCACTCAGCACCAGCAACAGGGGCAACCAGCCCAGTACGCGGTTGATCAATTGCATGCGGTCGCAACCTGGCGGTACGCCCACGTGTACATGCAGGCCGTTGAGCAGGCTGCGCCGCGCCACATGCCGGTAGTCAGCGAACAGTTGCTGGTAGTGCGCCGGGGTAGCAGGTTTCTGCCGCAGCCAGGCGGCATTGGGGTGGCTCGCCGCACCGTACAGGCCCATGCCCTCTTCGGCCAGCGCTGTGTTCAGCTGCTGGCGGCTGTGCTGGAAGAACTCGCGTGCCTCGAACAGGTTGGCGAACACCGGCGAGGCCACCTCGATCTGGCTGCGGAACATTTCCTGGGCAAAATGCTGGCCCAGCGCCTTGCGACAACGCCCGACCACGGCTGGCGAAGGTGTGGCTGGCACCTGCCCTGTGTCCAGGTTCACCAGCAGGTATTCTTCCTCGATGCCGAACGTGCAGGGTCGGGCCATGCTGCCTCAGCTGTTGCGGGTAACTGTGAGCACCACCGCGGCGATGCGCTCGACCTGCTCGTAACCGGGTTCGTTCAGTTGCTCGCCGAACACGTCCGGGTCGATTTCCCGATACACCCAGGACCATTCCGGGCCCGCCAGGCGCAGGCGAATGGCTTCGAGCAAGGCGTCCCGGCCTTCGACGATCGCCACGCCGGTATACAACAGTAGCGAGCCCCCCGAGCCGAGCCGCTCGCAGGCTTGTTCGACGATCCGCAGCGAAAGCTGCGCGCCGAGCGAACCGCCGCCATGCCGATAGGTACGTTCGCTGGCATCGAGCATGTACGGCGGGTTGGCAACGATAAGGTCGAACAGCCCGGTAATGCCGCCGAGCAGGTCACTTGGCTCCACGGACACATTGCTCAGGCCCGCCAATGCCGCGTTGATCGCGGTGTAACGCAGCGCGAGCGGGTTGATATCCACGGCGCTGACCTGGGCATGGGGAGCCGCCCGGGCAATCAGCAAGGCGCCGACACCCGTGCCGCAACCGATATCCACGGCATGCTCGACACGCTTTGGCGTGCGTTGCAAGTGATCATGGATGACCTGGGCGAAACGGTAACTGTCGGGGCCGAAAAACACCGCGTCGGAATGTTGGGTGGGGTACGCGGAGTGCACCAGCAGCAGGTCGTCGAGCGTGGACCAGCGCACGCGGCTGATCAGCAAATCACCGTGCTCCTCGAGTACCTGGGCCTGCCGCATCTGGTCCAGCTCATCGGCAGAAACCAGTGACGAACGGAACGGACGGTTCCAGCCGAACACATCGCGCACTGTCCTGGCCTGCCCGGCTTCCGGGCGCGCATTCACGCGAGCATGGGTTGCCGGGGTGACGCAAGTGAAGCGGTAGCCGTCGGCGCGCAGGCGCCTGCCTAGTTGCAGCACTGCCTGGTCAGCCTGGGTCTGTTGCGGATCGAGCAGCATCAGCGGGTGATCTCCTGAACAAGGCCGGTAGCACGCATATAGCGCCGAGTGGCCAGCAAGCCTTCCGGTGTTGCATGGCGGTTACCGGACATCGTGTCGATCAACGTCTCGATATCGGCGTCCGCGGCAGGAGTGGAAAGCGCATCATCCGATTGCACTTGCACCTCCCAGCTGCCAGGCAGCACGCGGCGCCCCCGGGCTTGCCAACCTGCCGCGATCCAGTCGTGCCATAGTTGTTTTTCATACGCCGTGAACACGCCATACATCGGTGCCGAGGGGCCGTCGATGAGCCCCCACCAGCGGCTATTGGCGGGTGCTTCACCACGGCGGATCCAGCCCTGCGCCTGCAGGGCCTGCAGAAACGCGGGCATGGCGCCGGGTTCGGCCAGCCATTGGTTGACGGTACGCTTTTGCAGGCGGCAATGGTCGGAATGCATGAACTGGCCAAAATTGCGCTTGTGCTCCAGTGCCGACAGCAATTCGGATTCAAGATCGAAGCTGCTGATCAGGCTGGGTGTATCAAGCCCCAGGTCGTTCAAGCGGTACCCACTGCGCACCCGCTGGTAGAACTGGCCAGCGTCGTCGGCCGGGCAGAGTTGGCGTAGCGCCTGGATGGACAGATGCGCATGCCCGCTGGCCGCGTTGTCGATGGTCACGTGAAGCTGGAAATAATGGCCATCGATGCCCAATTCCGCCAGTTCGTAGGTGGTGATCAGCAGATGCAACGGTGGTTGTTCATAGCCCAGGTTGTAGCCGATCACCTCGGGAAGGAAATCATCGCCGTGGCGCCCCAATGCCAATTGCAAGGCGCCCTGCAGGTAACGTTGGTCGTCCAGTTCAGGCATACCCAGGCAACCCAGCCGGCTCAACAGCCGTTGGTAGATCAGCACATGGTTGCAGCGCGGATCACCGCCGCCCAGTTCTTCCAGGTAGGTGCGAATCAGGCCGTGATAGCGCGGATCGCTCCACTGTCGCAAGGTACTGTGCAGCCATGCCCCGTCCACTGCCTTGGTGGGCGCCACTTGTTGCAGGAACCACAACGCCTGGGCGCGGTTGGCAAAATAGCGCCGCGGCGCGCCTTGGCGTCGTTGCTCGAGGTAACTGGCATAGGCCTCGGCCACCTGGTTTGCATGGCTAGCGCTCCAGGCTTGCAGCTGAGCAGGATCGGCAGGCAGGTCATCCGGCAAACGCTGCGCGCGTGCCAATTGTTCGCTCAGCCACGCCGCGCTCGTGGTGTCGTGGGCCACGAGCAACTTGTGGTAACGCTCCTTCAGGCTTGGCCCATTTGCCGAAGCCGGTATCACCGCGCCGGTCTTGCGGGTCATTACCGTCATGCCGTAGTCCTTGTCCGCGTTTTATTGGCTGGGTTTCTGGCCAGGCATCGGCTCGGGGTCCGGCGCAGGTTGGGGAGCAGGTTGGTCGCCGGGTTGCTGCATCTGCAGCGAAGGTTTGCTTTGGTCGGCATCCTTTGCCGGGTGGTCGTTGTCCCGGTCGAAACAGCCACCCAGCAAGCCAAGCGTGCCCACCAGCGCTATGAGAGGGATCAATCGCATGGGGTTCTCCTCATGTGCAGAATCGCAGTGCCCGATCACCCGGGCACTGCGTAGCCTCACTTACGAACGGCCGCCCTTGCGGCCCGATTCGCTGGTACGGCCACCACCGGATTGCTGGCCGCCCTTGCGCCCAGCTTCGGAGGCTTTCTCGCGGTCATTGGCAAAGTTGCCCGGGTTCTTGTTGCCACCCTGGCTGCCTTGCTGGTTGCCGGTGCGGCTGTTCTCTTTGTTGGCCATGGTCTTAAACCTCGTATGACTTCGGAATGCACGGCATTACCTGCCGTACACCAGTTGGGAGTTCGGTCATTTCGACGGATTCGGTTTAATGCGAAGCGTTCGGACCAACGGCATTAAATAAGCGGCATCAGCATATTTGGCGCGCCTGTCAGTCGCGCGATGTGGTTTCCAGGCGTGCCTGTCGCCTTCCCAGCAAACCTCCGGTCATCGCCCAGCCCAGGGCAATCAGCGTACCGATCAACATCGCCAGTTGCGGGTACTCGCCCATCACATCCAGCCCCCGCTTGACCCAGCCACTGAGCGCGTCACCGCCGCGGTAGATCACGGTGTCGATGAAGTTCTTGGCCTTGTACTTGTCCTCGGCGGGCAGCACGGTGAACAGCATCTCCCGCCCCGGCCGCACCAGCGCGTACTCACCGGCCCGGCGCACCACCATCACCACCACGAACACGGCGAACACCGGGGCCAGTGCCAGCCACAGGAAGCCCGCAGCCATCACCAGCGGCACCGCCACCAGCAGCACGCCCACCCCCAGGCGGCGGGCCAGGCGCCCGGTGAGGAACACCTGGGTGAGGATGGCCAAGGCCTGTACCACGGTGTCGATCAGGCCGAACACCTGGGTTTGCCGGGTACGGTCGGTGAAGGTTTCGCTGACGATGCGCGCCTGTTCGAAATACAGGAAGGTACTGACACTGGCGAGCAACACCACGAACAGGGCAATGCCCAGCAGGTAGGGCGAGCGCAGTACGGCAGTGGCACCGGCAAACGGGTTGCCGCCCAGTGGCCGGGAACCTGCCCGCTCGGCTTGCGCCGGCAGTGGATGCCGCGTTCGCCAGCGTTGCAGGTACAACGTGGCGCCGATGCTGCCCAGCAGCAACGCCGCGGCCAGCACCAGCAACCCGGCATGGCCCAGCGGCGCCACCAGCAGCGTGCCCAGGATGGGGCCACTGAGCCCACCCAGGCTGGCCCCGGCCGCCAGCAGGCCGAACAGGCGCTTGCCTTGCGCGGTGGAAAACAGGTCGGCGAGCACGCTCCAGGCCAGCGAGATGCTCAGCAGGTTGAACACCGACAACCAGATGTAGAAGGCCCGAGCCGTCCACGAAGCTTCCGGATTGCGGGCAAACAGCACGGCGAACAGCAGCAGGTTGCTGGCGAAGAAGCCGTAGGTCCAGGGCAGGATGTACCGGCGCTGCACCTTGGAGGCCAGCCAGCCAAACAACGGCAGGCACGCCAGGGTGGCGATGAAGGTGCCGGTGAACAGCCATTGCAGGTTGTCCACGCCACCGGCAACGCCCATGGTTTCGCGCACCGGGCGCAGCATGAAATAGCCAGTGAACAACAGGTAGAACAGCAGCAAACCGGCGATCACCACCGGCCCTTCGCCGGGCTGGATGTTCAGCCCCTGGTCCAGGCGCCGCCGCCAGGCTGCCATGGTGTCAGGCAAACTGCTTGATCAGCGCCTGTTGCTGCGCCTGGGTCAGCAACGGCCCGTGCCCGGCCTTGAGCTGGTCAAGTTGGCGCTCGGGCCGGCTGGTCGCGGGGATGACCGTGGTCACCGCCGGGTGACTGATGGCGAACTTCAGAAACAGCTGCGCCCAGCTGCCGATACCTGCCTCTGCGGCCCAGCCGGGCAAGGCCTGGTCCTTCACCCGGGCGAACAGGCGGCCATCGTCGAATGCCCGGTTGATCAGCACGGCGACGCCTTTGTCCTGGCACAGCGGCAGCAGTTCGCGGGCGGCGTCGGGGGCATTGACCGAGTAGTTGATCTGGATGAAGTCCAGCGGTTCGCTGCGCACGATGCGGGCGACCTCGTCCTGGCCACTGTTCAGGTAATGGGTAATGCCGACATAGCGGGTCTTGCCCTGCTGCTTCAACTCGCGGGCATAGGGCAGTTGGGTCTGCCAGTCGCGCAGGTTGTGGATCTGCAGCAAGTCGACCTTGTCGGTGCGCAGGCTCTCGAGGCTGCCGGCCCATTGCGCTTCGGTGTCTGCCCGGCTGTCGGCGGCGATCTTGGTGGCGATGAAGCACTGCCGGTGCCAGCCGCCCTCTTCCAGCAGCTGGCCGAGAATGCTGTCGGCGCCGCCGTAGTTGGGCGAGGTGTCGATGACCCGGCCACCGCCTTCGAAGAACGCCTTCAGTACAACTTTCAGCTGCTGGTACTGGGCCGAACCGGCTTGCACTTCGAAACTGCCGGAGGTACCGGCACCGATCACCGGCAGCGCTTCACCGGTGCTCGGCACGTTGCGGGTCAGCAAGCCCGCCGGGGCAGCGGCGTGCAACCAGGGGCTGGCGGCCAGCAAGCCCAAGGTAGCACCCGCACGTAGGACATCACGACGTGCGTACATGGAAAAGCTCCCGTCACGAAGCGGAAACTTTCAAGGCTAGCCGCTGTACCCCGCTGCGTCCGGTGTTTCTGTATCTGGATGTTTAGCGATCAGGCTTGCAGCAGCAGGCTCAGGTCGACACCCGTCTCGCTCATGGGCGGGCACCAGTAGTAACCACCGGTCAGTGGCCGGCTGAAGCGGTACAGGCCGTCGATGATGCCGTCCTCCAGGCCGCTCATGCGCCGCAGCTGCACCTCGAACGCATCGAAGCTGTGGCCCAGGGCCACGAAGGCCAGGCCAGCGCCACGTTGGTCTGCCCAGGCCACCGAACGACGGACGATGAACGCTTCTGGTTCGAAGCTTTCCTGGGCCGTGCGCTTGACGTGGGCGGACTCGGGGGCGTCGTCGAGCTCTTCGTTGTCGCTGAGGCGGCGCCCGATGATGTTGTCCTGGTCGGCCTGGGGCAGCGACTTGAAGTACTCCAGGTCGTGCTTCCATAACTGGAACGCGGCAAAGCTGGAGCCATCGGCGCCAATGGCCGCTTGCACGGCCTCTTCGTCCACCGGGTTTTCGGTGCCGTCCTCATAGCCGGTCAGGTCATGGCCGCCACGATGCAGGAAGCCGTCGACGCTGTCGGCCAGGCGCAGGGCCGGTGCCAATGCCAGCTCCAAGGCCTGGGCCCGCAGCAGCAAGTCGCCGCGCTCGTTGCCGCGCAGCCACAGCCACAGGGCGTGTTGGGTGCTGGGGTTCTCCACTGCAGCATCCAGCTGCGGGAAGGCGCGCAAGCCAGGTACTTCACGGCCCAGGGCCTTGGCCAGCGGGGCGCCGACACCCAGGATCAGCTGTTCGCCATCGACCTGCGGCAGCAAGGCATCCAGGGCGGCAGGCAGGGCCTCTGGCGACTGCAGGGTGAAGAACAGGTGACGGGCGTGGGCCGGCACCGGGGTGGCAAGCAGACCTTGCTGGAACGGCATGACAGGCTAATCCTCGGTAAAAACCGGAATGCTACTGCGCCTGCAGGCCTACTGCAACGCGGCATACAGCCTCGCTGGCCGCTGCGCTTGGTAACAAACGGTTACCAAGGGCTGGCGCTTTGCAATTAGCTATCAATCAGGGCCGACCTACACTCCTCGGGATCCTTCGCCCGAGAGACCGCCCATGACCGCATCACCTTTGCTCACCGCCTTTCTGCCGTTGGCCCTGGGCATCATCATGCTAGGCCTCGGGTTATCGCTGACCCTGGCCGACTTCGCCCGCGTGGTGAAATACCCCAAGCCGGTGGTGGTAGGCCTGGTTTGCCAGATCCTGCTGCTGCCGCTGGTGTGCTTCCTGATTGCCAACGGCTTTGGCCTGGAGTCGGCCCTGGCGGTGGGGTTGATGCTGCTGGCCGCCTCGCCTGGCGGGACCACGGCGAACCTTTTCAGCCACCTGGCCCATGGCGATGTGGCGTTGAATATCACCCTGACGGCGGTCAACTCGCTGATCGCGATCCTGACCATGCCACTGCTGGTGAACCTGTCGCTGAGCTGGTTCATGGCATCGGACCAGGCCATACCGCTGCAATTTGCCAAGGTGATGCAGGTGTTCGCCATCGTCCTGCTACCGGTGGCGCTGGGCATGCTGGTTCGCCGCTTCGCACCCGCTTTTGCCGCGCGCATGGAGAAGCCGATGAAGCTGGTGGCCGCGTTGTTCCTGGCGTTCACCATCGTCCTGGCGCTGGCCAAGGACTGGCAGACCGTGGTTGCGTACGCGCCGGTGGTGGGCCTGGCCGCGCTGCTGTTCAACCTGCTGAGCCTGAGCGTGGGCTACTGGGTGCCGCGCCTGTTGAACATTCCCAAGCGCCAGGCGATTGCCATCGGCATGGAGATCGGCATCCACAACGGCACCTTGGCGATTGCCCTGGCATTGAGCCCTTCGTTGCTGAACAACGCCACCATGGCGGTGCCGGCGGCGCTGTACAGCCTGATCATGTTCTTCACCGCGGCGGCGTTTGGCTGGTGGGTGAGCCGCGGGCATGTGGCGGCGCAGCCCAAGGGTGAAACGGTGAATTGAGGGCCTTTCCACGTACCCTGTGGGAGCGGGTTTACCCGCGAAGAATCCAACTCGGTGCATGGCACCGGCTGCGCCGGTGTTCGCGGCTGAAGCCGCTCCCACAGGGTCCCTGCTGACTCAATGAGTCATGTGCAGTTGCATCATCGTGGGCTGCTCTGCCAGTCCCTGTCACAACTGGCTGCGCTTACGCCGCAACTGCTGTTTCAGCACCTTCAACGGCGGTGCATAGAAAAACCCGAACGACACACTCCCCTTGCGCCCCTTCACCGCGTGATGCAACCGGTGCGCGCGATGCAAACGCTTGAGGTAGCGGTTGACCGGCCGTGGCTTGCGTGGCCAGTGCCGATGAAAGAACCCGTCGTGGGCCACGACATACAGCACGCCATACCCCGCCACCCCGCCGCCCACCCACTGCAAGGGCGCATAACCACCCTTGCCAAGGGCCACCAGCAGCGTGGCGATAAGCCCCAAGGCCACCAGGTACAGGTCATTGGTTTCGAGCATGCCCAGCTGCGGCTCATGGTGCGAGCGGTGCAGCCACCAGCCCCAGCCATGCATGATGTACTTGTGAGCCAGCGTGCCAACGCCCTCCATGGCCACCAGGGTGCCGAACAGCACGGCGAGATTGAACAGCATGGAACGGTCCGGGGGATGGCAAGGGAAGGCGCAAGGGTACCGATTGCCCGCATTTTTTTCCATGCAGGCGTGACCGGTAGCAGGCCCACTGCGGATGAAGCCATTGTCATGTTTTTGCCCTTGACCTGGCCTGCCACGGGGCGTAAGGTCCGCGGCGCAATTTTGCATCCCTGAACAGGAGACCTGCATTGGACAGTAGCCCCAGTCGCATGCGACAGGCCCACGTGGCGCGCTAGTCCGGCAGTGTCTCTGCACTGTCTGGCCGGCCTGGCAAGACGGTGGTTTCTTGTAACCCCCCTCTTCTTCCTCCCCCTTCGTGGTCCTGCGCATTTTCTGGTTTTTCAACCGCGCCAGCTGATGGCGTTCTTGCGGGCGTGTGCCCGTGGAAGAGGTTTGCTATGGATTGGAAAGTATTTCTGCTGCGTGTCAGCATCGCCCTGCTGCTGGGGGCGCTGATCGGCGCCGAACGTCAACTGCGCCAGCGCCTGACCGGGCTGCGCACCAATGCACTGGTCAGCACCGGTGCCTGCCTGTTCGTGCTGATGACCCAGGCGGTGCCGGGCATGGCGCCCACCGATGCGTCGCGTATCGCCGCGTACGTGGTATCGGGCATCGGTTTTCTTGGTGGCGGCGTGATCATGCGCGACGGGTTCAACGTACGTGGCCTGAACACCGCCGCCACGCTGTGGTGCACGGCCGCGGTCGGCGTGCTGTGCAGCCTCGGGCTGCTGCTGGAAGCGACGCTGGGTAGCCTGGTGGTGCTGTGTGCCAATATCCTTTTGCGCGACATTGCCCAGCGCCTGGACCGCCAGGACGTGGTGCCGGCCAGCGAGGTGGAACAGCACTTCGAGGTGCGCATCGTCTGCCGCGCCGAGGACGAGATCCAGGTCCGCAGCCTGATGTTGCACAGCCTCGGCGACCCGCAGCTGCGCCTGCAGTCACTGCACAGCGAAGACCTGGCGAACCCCGCACGCCTGGAAGTGCGCGCCGAACTGCTCGGCACCGCGCAGGCACCAGCGCAACTGGAACGGTTGGTCAGCCGGGTCAGCCTGGAGAAAGGTGTAAGCTCGGTGCGCTGGCAATTGCAGCCGCAGGTGCTGGCGGCAGACTAGAACGAAAGGACTTCTTCATGCGCATTCGCCCTACCCTCGAGCAAGACATTCAATGGCTGCCGGGCGTCGAACGCTCGGCTGCCCAGGCCTTTGCCGCCCGGCCGGCGCTGGCATGGCTGGCGCAAGGAGATGTGATGGACTGCGGCACCCATCAGGCATTTGTCGAAGCTGGCGGGAGCTGGGTGGCCGAGGGGCCGGATGGGCGCATTCTGGGGTTTGCCTGTGCCCGGTTCGAGGATCAGGCGCTGCATCTTCATGAAATTTCGGTGCGCCGGGAGGCCCAGGGGCAAGGTGTCGGGCGCAAGCTGCTGCAGCAGGTGGCCGATGCGGCGCGCCAGGCGGCGGTGCGGGAGCTGACCTTGACCACCTTTGCCGATGTGCCGTGGAATGCGCCGTTCTACGCGCGGTTGGGGTTCGAGGTGATCGATGAGGGGCTGCTGGATGCACGCTTGCAGCAGATTCTGGCCGAGGAGCGTGCCCATGGGCTTGAGGGCCGTTGTGCGATGCGCCTTGGCGTAGATAACTAGACCCCCGGGGCTGCTTTGCAGCCCATCGCCGGCAAGCCAGCTCCCACAGGGACCGCGCATTGCCAAAGAGATGCACATTACCTGTGGAAGCTGGCCTGCCGCCGATGGGGCCGGTACAGACAACCCAAAGCCTTCATTCATCTACACTCACCACCGAACTTTCTGCCACACAATACCCATCCCGCCCCTGGCGCTTGGCCTGGTACAGCGCCGCATCCGCTGCCGCCATCAGGCGCTCGGCCGTCACTCCCTCCCGCGCCAGGTCACCCACGGCAATCCCCGCGCTGAACGACACCCGCCCCAGTGGGCTGCCCGCATGCTCCAGCGGCTGCCGACGCAGCAGCTGTTGCACTTCCTGCATCAGCAGTTCCGCCCCGCGAACATCGGTATCCGGCAGCAGCAATGTGAACTCCTCGCCGCCATAGCGCACAGCCAGGTCGGCCGGCCGCTTCAGTGCCTGCTGCAGCACCTCGGCAAAGCGCCGCAGGCACTGGTCACCCGCGGGGTGCCCGTAACGGTCGTTGTAGGCCTTGAAGTAATCCAGGTCGAGCATCACCAGCGCCAGCGGATAGCCCTGGCGTCGCGCCCGGCGCAACTCCGGCTCGAACACTGCATCCAGCCGCCGACGGTTACCCAGGCCGGTCAGGCTGTCGGTCAGTGCCAGGGCCTTCAGGGTCTGGTGTGCCTGGTGCAGCGCCCGCTCGATGACGATTCGCTCGCGCAACTGGCGCAACACCACGCCACCAAAGGCCGCCAACCCCACCAGCAACAGCAGCAAGACCGCCACCGACTTGATCGCATCGTGTCGCCAGGGCGCAACGATCGACTCCCGCGACAAGCCCGCCTCCACTACCAACGGGTAGCTGCCCAGCGCGCGAAAGCCATACAGCCGTGGCGTGCCGTCCACCACGGCGACCGCCTCGGCCACCCCTTCGCTTGCATACGGCAGGTGCTTGCGGAAGATCTCGCTGCTGCTCAGGCTGCGGCCCACCACCTGCTCGACGAACGGCCGCCGTACCAGGATGGTGCCGTCGCGCTTGGCCAGCACCAGCGCGCCACGTTCGTCGATCTTGAAGTCGCCGTAGTAACGCACAAACCACTCCACCTTGATGGTGCCCAGCAGCACCCCGGCGAAGCTGCCATCGGCATATTGCAGGCGCCGTGAAATGGGGATGATCAGGTCGCCAGTGGAACGGCTGCGCACCACCGAACCGATGTGTACCCCACGGTCGGTATGGTCGCGGTGGTAGATGAAGTAGTCGCGGTCGGCATTGTTGGCATTGGGCGGGACTACCGCCTGGTCGGTCACGATCCAGCTGCCATCCGGGCCATACACGAACAACCCGTGCAACTGCGGCATGATGCTTTTCTGCTGCACCAGCAAGGTATGCAGACGCGGCCGGTCGATGTGCTCGAAGCCGTCGCCTTCCAGGCGCTCGGCCAGCGCCGCGGTAATTGCGTCGACCTGGCGGATGGCGTCTTCGGCATGCTGCGCCGTGGCCCGGGCCAGGTTGGTGACCATGTTTTCGGCGTTGGTGAAGGCGTGCCGGTAGTCGCGCCAGATACGCCAGCCTTCCACCACGACGAAGGCCAGCATCACCACCAGCATGAACGCCAGTACCAGGCGGAACAGCGCCACGGCGCGGCCCTCGCCTGTTATCGCGAAGAACCCGTCTTCATCCTGTTTCCTGGCTGCACACATTGAAATCCCTAGCCATACCGCGTTCGCCGCCTTTCACTATAGTTCAGCACCACCTGGGCGCAGCCGGCCAGGAAAAAGATTAAACCTTTGCCGCCCGTGCACCCTCAACCGTACGCGACACTGAGGTCGCGCCACGGTTTAAGGAGTGAAGCATGAGCAGTCTCTTCATCAAGCGCGTCGGTTTCTCCATGGTGCTGGGCCTGGCATCGGTACACGCGATGGCGGCAAGTTCCGATGACTTCGTCGAAGCGGCCACCGAGGCCGGTATTGCCGAAGTGGTCACCGGCAAGCTGGCTCTGGAAAAAACTCAGAATGCCGAAATCAAGACCTTCGCCCAGCAGATGGTCACTGACCACACCAAGGCCAATCAGAAACTCGGCGACATCGCTCGCAAGCTCGATATATCCGTACCCGATGAGGCGGCAATAACCGACAAGGTCAAGAAAATGATCCTGGAATGGCGGGAGGAGTCGTTTGACAAGTCTTACGTCAACAACCAGGTCGACGCTCACGAAAAGGCGGTGGAGCTGTTCAAGAAGGAAGCGGCATCGTCCGACAAGGCTGAACTGAAGGCCTTTGCCAGCGAAACCCTGCCCAAACTCGAACAGCATCTGGAGCATGCCAAGGCGCTTCAGGCCAAACACGGCAAGTGAGGCCCGCCATGAGTAACGATGCATTGAAAGCCGAAGTGCTGACTCGCCTGCTGCACGCTCACCCCCAGGGGCTCGGCAAGGAAGTGCTGGACAACTACCGGGGCGAGAAGGCCGTGGCCGGCATGCTCAAGACGCTGCAGGAGGCCGGTTTGATCCAGGATGGCAGCGTGGCGGTGAGCAGCGACCACCAGATCAGCGTGAACTACCCCATCAAACTCTCGGCTGCGGGCGTGGAGGCAGCCAGGCAGGCAGAGTCCTGAGTCAAGCGGGCGTAGCTTGCCTGAGACAGCCTGCCCCAAAGCAGTGCCGTGTTGATCGCGGGGGCCGCTGAGCGGCCCTTTGCGACAAAAGCTACCTTCACGGTGATTTTTCGACGTCCCGCGGTGGCTTGGCAGGCCCTTGAGGGTCGACTTGCGGATCCTCCACATCTGGCGAATCGGGGTCGAAACCCAAGTCCTGGCGTTTGTTCGCCTGCTCGGACGAATGGGGCCCTTGGGGATGTTTTTCTGGCTGTTGTGGTTCAGGCATGAGGCTATCTCCGGTGAGTGTCTAGGGAAGAAATCACCAGCCAGAAAAAGTTTGATTAATCTGTATCCACCGCTAGCTGGGCACGGCATTGAACCAACGCTGCATCACGTTGCTTCAGTTGCTCCTCGAGTTGCTGCAGTTGGCGAGCCTGTTCCGTGCACAAGTCGCGCCTGGCCTCCAGGCTCTGTGCCTGTACATCCAGCTGCCGACGCATTTCCTCGCTGGCACCCTGCGCCTGGGCCAGGATAGTGCGCAAGCCCTGGATCTGCGCATCACGCTGTTCCAGCAATTCATCCTGCGCCCTACAGGCGCTGGTGGCCTGTCGGTGCTCGCCCAACAAACGCTCGTTGTCGCGGTGCAGGCGGGTCAGCTCGTCCTGCTTGACGATCATGCCCTGCTGCAGCTGGCGCACTTCCACCTGCAACTGTTGCAGCTGCGCCTCGTGGCGGCGCTGTTCCTGTTCACGCTGTTCGCGGCTGGCGTTGCGGTAATGCTCCAGCGCGTCGCGGGCATGACGGTGCTTGTCTTCCAGTGACTTTACCTGCTCGTCCTTGTCGGCCAGGCGCACCTGCAGCTCGCCCAGCGACTGGTTGAGGCTGGCACTGCGCAGCTGTTCGGCCTGCAGGGTGCTTTGGGTGGAGAGCAGTTTCTCCGATTCGGCCGCCAGCGCGGCCGCGTCAATCTGATGCTGCTGATGCGCCGCAGCCAGTGCCTGCTGGGCAATCGCCAGCTGCGCCTCCAGTTGTTCGCGCTGTCGAGTGAAGGCGCTTTCGGCCTGCTCGATCTTCAGGTCGGCCTCGTCCTGCAACTGGGTTGCCAGCTGCCCGACCATTCGGCTCAGCACGTCGCTCAGCGCAATGCCGCCCTCGGAGGCCACAGGCTGCTGGCCATTCAACTCTTTCAAGTAGCGGTGAATCGTGGTCTTGGAACCGGTGTTGCCCAGTTCGATACGTATGGCATCGATGCTGGGGTTCTCGCCCCGGGCAATCAGCGCCTGACGCGCCTGCTGCACTACAACCTTGTTGATACCGCCCCGGGCCATGCTTGCTCCTACGATTTTGTACCGTGTTATGTACCATGTAATTACGTACCAATTATGGAGACAGGCCATTGCCCATGCAAACATTTCCTATGGTGGAATAATCACGGCTTATCGCATGTGAGTGGTTCATGAAGGCCGCGCAAGGGAATAAAGCAGTACGCCAGACAGCAAAACGCCCCGCTCGGCTTCAAGCCGGCGGGGCGCTGCAGAATGCTGACGCAGGGGGCGTCAGGTGTAGTGTTCAACCCTGGCAGGCGTTCTACGCATCAGCACCTTGCCGTTGCGTACCGACACCAGCGCATGCCCCTGGCTGCGCACCATTTCGTAATCGTCCGGCGCCGACAGCAGCAACAGGTTGGCCGGCCGCCCCACTTCGATGCCGTAGCGCTCGCCCAGGTTCAGGGTGCGGGCGCTGTTGTCGGTGATCAGGTCCAGGCAGCGCTGCAGGTCTTCGTAGCCAAGCATGTGGCAGATGTGCAGGCCGGCCTCGAGAATACGCAGGATGTTGCCATTGCCCAGCGGGTACCAAGGGTCGACGATGGAGTCCTGGCCAAAGCACACGTTCATCCCGGCCCGGTCGAGCTCGGCCACGCGGGTGACGCCGCGGCGTTTCGGGTAGTTGTCGAAACGCCCTTGCAGGTGAATGCTCTCGGTCGGGCAGGACACGAAATTGATGCCCGACTGCTTTAGCAGGCGGAACAGCTTGTAGCAGTAGGCATTGTCGTACGAGCCCATGGCCACGGTATGGCTGGCTGTCACCCGGGCGCCCATGCCGCGCACCCGCGCCTCTTCGGCCAGCACTTCGAGAAAGCGCGACTGTGGGTCGTCGGTCTCGTCGCAATGCACGTCCACCAGGCAGCCGGTACGCTCGGCCAGGTCCATCAGGAACTTGACCGACGACACGCCCTGGTCGCGGGTGTTCTCGAAATGCGGGATGCCGCCAACCACGTCGGCGCCGATGGCCACCGCTTCAGCCATCAGCGCCCGGCCATTGGCATAAGACTCGATACCCTCCTGGGGGAAGGCGACGATCTGCAGGTCGAGCAGGTGGCGCACTTCGTCACGCACTTCGACCATGGCCTTCAGCGCGGTCAGAGTGGGGTCGGTGACATCGACATGGGTACGTACATGCTGGATGCCATGGTCCACCAGCATGCCGATGGTCTTTTTCGCGCGGTTCTTGATGTCGTCGTGGGTGGTGATCGCCTTGCGCTCGGCCCAGCGCTCGATGCCTTCGAACAGGGTGCCGCTCATGTTCCAGTGCGGCTGGCCGGCGGTCAGCGTGGCGTCCAGGTGGATGTGCGGTTCGATGAAGGGCGCCACCACCAGGTTTTGCCCGGCATCCAGGTCATCGGCAGCGCGCGTCGCCACCCCTTCGGCCTGGGGCACGATGGCGGCGATGCGTTCGCCGCTGAGCTCGATGCGGAACAGGCCGGGCTTGCCGCGCAGGCGTGCGTTGATGATGTTCATGATGCTTCTCCCTGGGCTTTGCGGGTGGCCCTACCAGCATAGTGGCCGAAATCTCACCTGCCCGGTTAGCGCGGACCTTTGTAGGAGCGGCCTTGTGTCGCGAAAGGGCTGCGAAGCAGCCCCAGGATTTCAGCGCAAATGCACAAATTGCTGGGGCTGCTTCGCAGCCCTTTCGCGACACAAGGCCGCTCCTACAAGAACTCGCGCAGGGCCATGCAGTGCGTTACTGGCTAACCAAGCCCATCTGCCAGAAGTCCGCCTCCAGGCTGGACGCCTGGCCGAAAATCCCCACCAGCTCGGCAAACCGTTGCTCGGTCATGCTCCGCGCTGCCAGCTCGTCCAGATGCTTGCGCGCCGCGGTGGCGACACCCTGGTAGCCCTCGCCGGCATACTCGGCGATCCACTCGCGGTACGGGTGATTGCTCAGATCGCCAATGCGCTCGGACAACGCCCGGCCAATTTCGGCATAACCGATCACGCAAGGCGCCAGCGCCACATGCAACTCCAGCAGGTCACCCGCGGCACCGCAGTCCAGCACATAGCGGGTATAGGCAACCGTGGCCTGGTGCTCTGGCGCGGCCTCGATATCGGCCTGGGTCAGGCCCCAGCGTGCGCACAGGCGCAAGTGCAGCTCGGTTTCATCCAGAATCGCCGCCAGCCCGGCCTGCGCGGCGCGGATGTCGGCCGGGCGACGGCTCTTGTAGGCGGCCAGCGCCCAGGCGCGGGCGAACTGGATGAGGAACAGGTAATCCTGTACCAGATAGGTGCGGAAGGCGGCTTCGCTCAGCGTACCCTCGCCCATCTGGCGCACGAATTCGTGATCGACGTAGCTGTTCCACTGCGGCATGGCAGCGGCCTTGAGGCGGTCGAAGATATCCATGCTCATTTGTCCTCCGGGTAGACGGCATCGAAGAAGGCCAGTTCCAGCGCCACGGTGCGCTGGTAGAAGTCAGCCGCCAGCGCGGCTTCCTGCGGGCCGACGCGGTCGAGTTCGGCTTGCAGAAAGGCAACGAAGCCCTGGAATGCCGGGTTGTCGTGCAGGGTGATCCATTCGGCGTGGACGAAGTTGTCCGGCAGCGGTTCTGGCGCCTTCAGCGCCCAGTCCAGGTACAGGCCTTCGGCGACATTGAGCACCGCCAGCGCGGCCACATAGGACCGGGTGGCCGCCGCTTCGCGCATGATCGCCTTGAAGCCTGCGGTTGGCACGGTGTCGGCCGGTTCGCTGCGTTGCGCGGGGCTTACCCCCAGGGCCTCGAAGGCGCGCAGGAAGTAGGTGTTCTCGTCACTGGAGATCATCCCGGCAAAACGACCGAAGCGCAGGCGCGCCTCGAAGGTGTCGGCGGTGGCGATGGCCGCGCCCAGCAGGGTCAGGAAGCTGTCGAGGAAGCGGTGGTCCTGCACCAGGTAGTCGACCATGATCGGGTCCGGCAGGCTGCCGTCGCACAATTGGGTGACGAAGCGGTGGCCAACGGCCGCCGACCAGGTCGGCTCGCTGCGGCGGCGCAGGGACTGGCTGAAGCGTTCGGTCATGTTGCTGTCCTTGATGGGGGTGACAGCGAGACCGCGATGGTTGGCATGGACGGGCCTCGCAGTGAGGCCGGCAAAAAGGCAGGTTTCAAGTCCCATCCCTTCGCCGGCATGATCCGGATCAGGTTCGAAGGGTCACCGCGCTGCAGCATCCAGCGGTTTCTCAGCCCGTTGCCGGGCTCCCCTTGGTGGCGCTCAGGTATACCCCAGGGCGCCGCTGCTGTCACCACCCAATCTGTGGGCAATGGGTGACCCACTAGTGGGGCCCCTCACCCATTTTTGACGCCGTTGTATTTAGCGCGCATCAGGCGCCACAAGGATTTGTTTAGAAACACATTCCTCGCATTTGGGTTGGCACAGCCGTTGCTCCAGCCCCAGAAACGGGCAAAACGCCACTGATGGCTGAAAGCCATAAGGCCGCGAGCGAGGCATAAGGCAATGAAAACACCTGCCGTGATCAACCCTGCCAGGCATGCATTCCAGCTGTCCACCCTCACCACGCTGATGCTCGGCCTCGGGCTGGTCACGGCTACCGCCGCTCCCCTCGACGACAACAGCATGCCACCGCCGACCGACCCGTCGGCCTACACCGACCAGCCAGCCGATCCGACCCAGCCCTTGCTCGACCTGTACAGCATGCCAGACGCCAACCGAGGCTCACTCGAGTTGACTAATGGCGTGTACGGCAACCGCGACACGGTACGCGCCAACAACGTGTTGCCACCGGCCCTGCAAACCGACAACAAATACCCCACCAACGGCAAGCCCAGCCCGCTGTTCGGGGCGCTGCCGTTTACTCAGCAGTTACTACTGTTCGAGGAATTCGGCACGGAAAAACTCGACCCCACGTTGCCGCCGCCCGCCCTGACCTTCCCGGTGCCCACCCTGGGCGCAGCACCGGCGCAGGACCCTGACGTGGTGGCCCGCAGCGGGCCCAGCGGCACCGCCCTGGAAGCCTTCCTCAAACAGCCGGGCCTGTACCCGTTCCCGACCCAGTTCTCCAACGTGCTCGACCGCAACCCGTGGAAGGCGCAGATCGAGATGTTCCTCAACCGCCAGCCGGTCGGCTCGCCAGCAGAAGGCCGGCCACCAGGAAAAGGCTGGTCGCACCAGCGCTGGAACGAGTTCTACCCGCAGGCGGGGTTCAAGACCGCCCAGGCTGGTGCACGCATCAACCTCGGCCTGCGTGACCGCAAGCAACTGCACAACTATGCGGTCGGCGAGTTCGCCCCGGGTGGCCTGTACTACCAGACCTCCGACATCCCGACCACGCTGGGCACCACCAAGGGTATCGACACCCGCTTCCACCCGAAAATGCCGCTGCAGAATCACAAGTCAATGTGGACCTTCGACGGCACCTTCCCGCCCAAGCTGCTGATGGTGCGCTATGGCCAGCCGATCCTGATGCGCCACTACAACGCCTTGCCGATCGACCCTTCGGCCAACAACGGCTTTGGCCTGCACACCCTCTCGACCCACGAGCACAACGGCCACTCACCGGCCGAGAGCGACGGCTTTGCCAACGCCTACTTCTTCCCAGGGCAGTACTACGATTACCGCTGGCCGTTGCAACTGGCTGGTTACGACACCATCAACACCCGCGCCCAGGACCCGCGCGCGGCGTTCCCCTGCTCGCCGGGTGAAACCCTGTTCGTCAATGACGCCTCGCCAGGCCTGAAAACCTGCCAGAACGGCAGCATCAAGATTCGTGGTGACTGGCGCGAAACCATGAGCACTCACTGGTTCCACGACCACATGATGGATTTCACGGCGCAGAACGTCTACAAAGGCAACGCCACCATGATGAACTATTACAGCGCCCTGGACCGCGGCAACGAGGCGCTGCAGGATGGCGTCAACCTGCGCTTCCCCAGTGGTTCGGGCATGCCGTGGGGCAACCGCGACTACGACGTCAACCTGGTGATCGCCGACAAAGCCTGGGATGCCAACGGACAGTTGTGGTTCAACCCGTTCAACACCGATGGCTTCCTCGGCGACCAGATCCTGGTCAACTGGCAGTACCGGCCCACGCTCAAGGTACGCGCGCGCAGCTACCGCTTCCGTATCCTCAACGGCTCGGTGTCGCGCTACTTCAAGTTCGCCGTGGTGCGTGAAATTGCCGGTACCAGTGGCGAGTTCAAAGGCCCGACCGGCTCCAACCTGTCGTATGCGCGGGTGCCGTTCCACATGATCGCCAACGACGGCAACATCATGGAACACACCGTGCCGTTCGACGGGACGATGGACCTCAACGGTGACGGCAACCTGCAGGACAACAACGGCATCCTGCCGCTGCAAGGCATCGCCGAGCGCTACGACATCATCATCAACTTCGCCAAGAACGGCATCAAGGTCGGCGACAAGCTGTACTTCGTCAACCTCGAGGAGCACCAGAGCGGCAAGGGTCCGGAAGGCGCCATCTCGCTGGCCGATGTGCTGTCGGACAAGTACAAGCCAGTGATCAAGCAGACCAGCAAAGGCCCCCGCTGGGAAAACGGCGACCCGGGGATCGGCAAGTTCCTGCAGCTTGTGGTACAGCCCTACAGCGGCCAGGACCTGAGCATGAACCCGGCAGCCTATGAACCAGCCAAACCGGGCAAGGCTGAAGGCCTGAGGATGCTACCGCTGCCGATCGACCGCAACTCTGCCACTGACCAGGCCAAACTCAAGGCCGCCCGCCACCGCGAGTTCATCTTTGGTCGCTCTGACGGTACCGACACCCAGCCCTGGACCATCAAGACCGATGGCAGCTTTGGCTACAGCATGGACCCACGACGCATCAACGCGGCGCCACAGCTGGCCCAACAGTCCACCGACGGCGGTTTCAGCGGCGACGGCACCCTGGAAGTGTGGAAGATCATCAACGGCGGCAATGGCTGGAGCCACCCGGTGCATGTGCACTTCGAGGAAGGTGTGGTCCTCAGCCGCGACGGTAAGGCACCGCCAGAATGGGAAAAATGGGCGCGCAAGGACGTGTATCGCATCGGGCCGGATATCGATTCTTCGGAAGAGGTGGAAGTGGCGATCCGCTTCCGCGAGTTTGCCGGTACCTACATGGAACACTGCCACAACACTCAGCATGAAGACTCGTCGATGCTGCTGCGCTGGGACCTGGAACACCCAGGCCAGTTCCAGGTGATGCCGACCCCGCTGCCAGGCTGGGATGGCGTGGAGTACGTCGCTTCGGTTGGCCTGCCGACCTTCCGCACCAAAGACCATGACGACGACGACGCGGCCAACAAACCGCCAGTCGCGGCCAACGACAGCGCGGCTACCACGGCCGGCAAGCCGATCACCCTGAACGTGCTGGCCAACGATACCGACCCGGAAGGCAACCTGCCGCTGACCGTCGTCGGCCTCAGCCAGCCGGACTCCGGCCAAGGCAATACCAGCACCGATGGCACCAAGGTGACCTACACCCCGCCGGCCACTGTCACCACGCCGTTCACCGCCAGCTTCAACTACTCGGCGCGTGACGCCAAGGGCGCCGAATCGGTGGCACCGGCCACGGTCAGCATCGCGGTAGGCTCGGCAGCGGTGGTCGACCAGATCCAGGTCACCAGTGCCACGGTACAGGTGCTCAGCAGCAACCGTTTCACCTGGGAAATTGCTGGCACTACCTCGGTGGCCATGGGCAACAGCATCACGGTGACCGCGGCCACTACCGGCGGCCCGGTGAACCTGGGCACCGCCACGATGACCGCCACGGGCAGCGGTGCCAGCTGGCGGTTGGTGGCAACCACCTCCGGCTACGGCCCGGCCACGCCGGCGACAGTGGCCGTGAAGTCGGCGCTGGGGCAGAGCGTGACCGCGCCAGTCAGATACAAGTGAGGGTAAAGCGGGGGCCGCCATGCGGCCCATCGCCGGCAAGCCATGTGCAGTCCCTGTGGGAGCTGGCTTGCCGGCGATGGGCTGCATGGCAGCCCCGATCCCGTTATCGACGAGGACCGCATCATGTCCGGCTCATGGCGTTTCCTGCTGGTGCTCTCGCTGTTCGCCGCCAGCATCCCGTTCTGGCCGCTGCAACCGCCGCAACCCGTGGCCGAGGAAGCTGCAACGCCCTGGGGTGCCGACTACTTCCCCAACATCCCGCTGCTCACCCAGGACGGCGAAAAAGTGCATTTCTTCGACGACCTGATCAAGGACAAGGTGGTCGCCATCAACTTCATCTTCACCGGCTGCTCCGATTCCTGCCCGGTGGAAACCGCCCGCCTGCGCCAGGTGCAGAAAATCCTCGGTGACCGGGTCGGCAAAGACATCTTCCTCTACTCCATCAGCATCGACCCCTACAACGACACCCCCGCCACCCTGAAGCGCTACGCCGAAAAGTTCGGTATCGGCCCCGGCTGGACGCTGCTCACCGGCGAGCCAGCCGATATCGAACAATTGCGCCGCAGCCTGGGCCTGTACATCGATGGCCTGGAAAACGGCCGCTCCAAAGACCACAACCTCAGCCTGATCATCGGCAACCAGGCCACCGGCCGCTGGATGAAAGCCTCGCCCTTCGAAAGCCCGTACATCCTCGCCGACCGCCTGGGCAACAGCCTGCACAACTGGAAACAGGCCAGCGCCATGGCCAACGACTACGCGCAGGCTCCCGAGGTGCGCGCCCCCAGCAGTGGCGAGCAGCTGTTCCGTACCCGTTGCTCGTCCTGCCACACCCTGGGCAACGCCGAGCCAGGGCAGCCCGGCATCGGCCCCGACCTGCTGGGCGTGACCCGCCAGCGTGATGCCAACTGGCTGACCCGCTGGCTGAAGGAGCCCGACCTGATGCTGGCCCAGAAAGACCCCTTGGCCATGCTGCTGTACGAACAGTACAACCGCGTGGCCATGCCCAACATGCGCCTGGGCGATGCCGAAGTCAGCGCGCTGATGAGCTACATGGAGGAAGAAACCGCGCGCCTGCAGACGCCCCTGGCCGATAAGGGCAATCCTTAAAGGCAATTAGCCATCAGTCATTAGGCTGTCATCTTACTGTCGTATTTTTTCGACCATCACCCAGGGTCGGGAACTATCAGCAGTGATTCGCCGTTCGCTTTCATCCGCCAGCCTTCTGCGGCTGCTGATCCTGATGCTCTGTGCAGCCACCCTGGCCTTTCTCTGGGGGCTGCACGTTTCGCAGAAGGCCGCCGCCCGCCAGGACGCGCTGTCGGCCAAGGCCGCCGAGCACCTGAACCTGGCCAGTATCGTCGGCGAAAGCCTGCGCCAGCTGGTGGATCGTGCCCAGGCCGTGGGCCGGGTCACCCAGGACGACATGAAGGTGCTGCGCCAGGGTAGCGTCAGCCTGGCGCGGATGCTTGCCGAAGACCCGGTATTCAAGCGCATGAGCCTGTACGACCGGCAAGGCCGGCTGTTGTCGGCCAGCCATGCCGAAGAAGCCGCCGAACTGCCCGAAGACTGGCTGCGCCAGTTGCAACGGCACGTTGCCCGCTACGGCTTCAAACCGTTCCTGCCCAGCGTGCAGCCCCCCGGCCAACCGGCCACCCTGCCCAACTGGCACCTGCCCTTCCTGCTGCCGCTGACCAACCTGCCCGGCCGCGAAATCGACAATATCCTGGTGGTGCAGCTGGACATCGGCTACCTGGCGGTGCTGCTACAGCACATCGACTTGGGCAGCAGCGGGCTGGTGCGCCTGTTGCAGGATGACGGCCTGGAGCGGTTGCGCATCGATAGCAGCGGCGTGGTGGTGGCCGGCGACGCCCTACTGCCCGGGCTGCCGGACAGCGGCAGTGAAGCAGGCATGCTGACCCAGTACGCGGCCGGCGACCCGTACCAGAGCCTGTACCGGCGCCTGCCCGAGCGGGGTTTCAGCGTGGTGGTCAGCCAGCGCCAGGACGAAATCCTCGCGCCGTCGACACTGGCCTATTCCCGGCAGTTCTGGCTGAACCTGAGCATGACCCTGATGATCCTCGCCAGCCTGCTGTGGACCTTGCGCCTGTTGCGCAAGCGCCAGGAGGCCTTCAACGCGCTGGAACAGGCCCAGCAGGTCAACCAGCAGTTGATCGGCCGCCTCGAGGACGAACACCGGCGCAGCAGCCATGCCGCGGCTACCGACCACCTCAGCGGCCTGCACAACCGGCGCCAGTTCGTCGAGGTGGCCAGCCAGGCGCTGACCCGGCAACGCGGCAAGCGCCGGCTGATGGCGATCCTGTTCATCGACATGGACCGTTTCAAGTCGATCAACGACTCGCTCGGGCACAAGATCGGCGACCTGCTGCTGCAGGCCGTGGCCGGGCGTATCCAGCGCCTGCTGGAGCCAGGCGACGAGGCTTCGCGCTTTGGTGGCGACGAGTTCGTGGTGCTGCTGGCCGGCGAGCGCAGCGAGGAACAGATCAATGCCTGGGTGCGCGTACTGGTGCAGAAGCTGTCGGCCACCTACGCGCTGGACGGCCAGGAGGTCAACACCAGCCCCAGCGTGGGCGTGAGCATCTGCCCGCGCGATGGCCAGGACATCGACAGCCTGATCCGCAGTGCCGATGCCGCGATGTACTCGGCCAAGCAGGCCGGGCGCGCCCAGTACCGTTTCTTCGACCCGTCGCTGAACCTGGCCGACATCCACGCCTTCACCCTCGAACAGGCCTTCGGCAGCGCCCTGGCCGAGCGCCAGTTCGTGCTGCACTACCAGCCACAGATCCGCCTCGACACCCAGCAGGTGCTGGGCTATGAAGCGCTGGTGCGCTGGGACCACCCCGAGTTCGGTCTGCTGTATCCGGACCGGTTCATTGACCTTGCCGAGCGCAGCGGCTTCATTGTCGAACTGGGCTGGGAGGTGCTGCGCCTGGCCTGCGAGGCCTTGTCGGGTTGGGACGCCCAGGGCCGGGAGACGCGGCTGGCGGTCAATGTATCCGCCCTGCAGCTACGCCAGGCGGACTTCGCTGCACGGCTATTGAGCAAACTGCAGCAGTACGCCATCGCCCCGCAGCGGCTGGAGCTGGAAATCACCGAAACCACCATCCTCGACCCCGAAGGCACGGCGGTGGCGCACCTGCACACCCTGCGCGACGCTGGCCTGGGCATCAGCCTGGACGATTTCGGCCGCGGCTACGCCGGATTCGCCCACCTGCACTCGCTGCCGCTGAGCAAACTGAAGATCGACCGCTCGCTGATTGCGCCGCTGTCCAACAGCCACGACGACAGCCCGATCGTGTCGTCCACCATCATCCTTGCCAAACGCCTGGGCCTGGAAGTGGTGGCCGAAGGCGTGGAAACCCGCGAACAAGTGGTGTGCCTGAAGCTTGCCGGCTGCGATATCGCCCAGGGCTACCACTTCAGCCGGCCGCTGTCGCCGGCGCAGATGCGTGACTACCCGCTCTTCAACGGTGTCGAGGACAAGGCCTGCGTGTAACGCAAGCCAGATCGGGGCTGCTTCGCAGCCCATCGCGACACAAGGCCGCTCCCACAGGTACAGCGCTGGACCTGCAGGCAGCGCAACCCTGTGGGAGCGGCCTTGTGTCGCGAAAGGGGCGCAAAGCGCCCCCGACAATCCCGCCAGCATCGCAGTCAGGACAGGCAACCCATTTCGGTTTATCGTGTGCCCATCATCTACTCGCACCCGCACCATGACCGACATCGAGCGCTACCTCCGCGCCGCCACCCGTGACAACACCCGGCGCAGCTACCAGGCCGCCATCGAGCATTTCGAAACCCACTGGGGCGGTTTTCTGCCGGCCACGGCCGAGAGCATCGCCCGCTACCTGGCCGACCACGCCGACCAGCATGCCGTCAGCACCCTGCGCCAGCGCCTGGCAGCGCTCAGCCAATGGCACGTCGCCCAAGGTTTCCCCGACCCGACCAAGGCGCCGCTGGTGCGCCAGGTGCTACGCGGCATCCGCACCTTGCACCCGACCCCGCCCAGGCAGGCCGCGCCGCTGTTGCTGCAGCACCTGCAAAGCGCAGTGGAATGTTTCGAAGAAGAAGCCCGCCAGGCCCGGGAACAGTATGACCTGGCCACCCTGCGCCGGGCGCGTCGCGACGCTGCGCTGCTGTTGCTGGGTTTCTGGCGCGGTTTTCGGGGTGATGAACTGGCACGCCTGCGCGTGGAACACATCCAGGCCGAGGCTGGTGTCGGCATCACCCTGTTCCTGCCGCGCAGCAAGGGCGACCGCGAGGCCCAGGGCGTACAACACCGCACCCCGGCCCTCAAGGCCTTGTGCCCGGTCATGGCCTACCTGCAATGGCTGGAAGTCGCCGGCATCGCCCATGGGCCGGTGTTCCGCAAGCTCGACCGCTGGGGCAACCTCGGCGACACCGCGCTCAACAGCAACAGCCTGGTCGGCCTGCTGCGGCGCATGCTGGAGCGCGCCGGGGTACCGGCGGCGCTGTATACCGGCCACTCGCTGCGCCGTGGCTTCGCCACCTGGGCCACGGCCAACGGTTGGGAGTTGAAGGCGCTGATGAGCTATGTGGGCTGGAAAGACGCCAAGTCGGCATTGCGCTACATCGACGCGGCGCAACGCTTTGGCGAACTGGCCGTGCTACCGGCCAGCCAGGCTCAAAAGCTCATTCCTTGAAGGTATGCCGGGCGATGCCGCCAATTTCCGGGCTGATGGCATACAGGTCGCCAGCGTCGGGGTAATGGTGCAGGTCTTCGGCACTCATGCCGAAGCGCGCGGTACTGATGAACAAGGTGTTCATCCCCGCCCCGCCGAAGCAGCAACTGGTGGGGCACGGCACTGGCATCAGCACCTGGTCGGTCAGGTGGCCGTTGCTGTCATAGCGCAGCAGGCAACTGCCATGGTACTGGCACACCCACAGGCCGCCTTCGCGGTCCAGCGCAAGGCCGTCCGGGCGCCCCAGTTCGGCAGGGGTTTCGGCAAACAGGGTGACCGCACCAAGCCGGCCTTCGGCCAGGTACCTGGCGCGGTAGATCGAGCGCGCCGCCGAATCGACAAAGTACACCGTGTGGCCATCCTGCGACCAGGCCAGGCCGGTGGGCAACGCCATGTCGTCGTGGATCACCTGGTCGCTCAACTGCCCGTCAAAGCGGAACAGCGCCCCGGTGTTGCCACTCAGGGCATCGTCCATCAGCCCGGTCACGAAGCGGCCCTGCGGGTCGCAGGCGCCGTCGTTGAAACGGTAGGTCGACCGTGGGTGAACCGACACCGAATGCCGGCGCACCCTGCGCAGCGACACGTCGAAAATGGCAACGCTGGCGTCTTCGGTGAAAATCAGGTTGCCTTGGTCGGTCAGCGCCAGCGCGCCGATGCGTGCCGCGGACTCGTAGAGGCATTCGGTTTCGCCATCGGGTGTCAGGCGGTTGATCCGCCCGCCAGAGATATCGACGAAGTACAACGCGCCGCTGCATTCATCCCAGACCAGGCTTTCGCCCAGGTCGGCGCGGGTGTTGGCGACGTTGACTGGCACATGGCTGCATGCCTTGAGGCGGTTACGCAGTTCGCCCACCTCCGCCAGCGTCATGGAACAGGCCAGTCCCAGGCCCTGTGCGGCATCGGTGAAGACCGCAACGTTGTCGTGGAAAGGCTCTGTGACGGGCATTTGCTGGCTACCTTCGATTCTCCTTTCTACGATAACAACAAAAAAATCAATGACTTAATATTAAAAGCATGTAACTTTGATATCTCATGGATATCACCGCCGGTTCACCGGGCCGAAGGACCGCAGGATGATCGAGACACGTTTGCTTCGGCAGTTCGTTGCCGTGGCCGAAGAGCTGCACTTCCACAAGGCCGCCGAGCGCCTGCACATGGCGCAACCACCGCTGAGCCAGGCGATTGGTCGCCTCGAGGACAAGCTCGGTTTCAGCCTGTTCCTGCGCAACAAGCGCGGGGTACGGCTGACTGCTGCGGGCACGGCCTTCCTCGACACCGCCTACCGCACGCTGGCCGAGCTGGAACAGGGCATCGAGTATGCGCGCAATGTGTCCGCCGGCATCTGCGGCAAGCTGGACATCACCGCCATTTCCATCGCTTATTACGAGTCGCTGCTCACCACCTTGCGCCGCTTTCGCGAGGCGTACCCGAACGTGCAGCTGACCATCCGCGAGATGCCATCGGCCTCGCAGGCCAAGGCCCTGCTGGCCGGTGAGGCGGATATCGGCTTCATGCGCAGGTTGCCGTTGCCGGCAGGCACCCTAGAGTCACGTTTGCTGCTCGACGAGCAAATCGTCATGGCCCTGCCCGCCCGCCATGCCAAAGCACGGGAGGGGGCGGTAGACCTGCGCGAGTTCGCCGATGAGGATTTCGTCTTCACCCCGCAAGCCCTGGGCAGCGGCTACCACGCGCAGTTGACGGCGCTGTGCGAGGCGGCGGGTTTCTACCCCAGGGTGGTGCAGGAAGCGGCACAGGTCCACACCCTGCTCGGCCTGGTGGCCTGTGGTTTTGGCGTGGCCCTGGTGCCGGCCTCGTTCATCGGCTCCATACCGCGCGAGCGCGTGCAGTTCCGAGCAATCCTGCCAATCGACGACCAGCCCACCCCGGGCCTGGGCTTGTACATGAAATGGAACGCCCGGAATGCTTCACCGGCGCTGGCCAACTTCATTGCCATGTTCGAGAACCCGGGCGTCGCTGGGCATCAGGGGCACTGTCCAGGAACAGCACCACATAACCCCCTCTCATAGAACGGCACATGACTCATTGAATTAGCAGGGGCCCTGTGGGAGCTGCTGGTCACTGTGTTTGGTATGGATACGATCGCGTTCATACCTGTCCTTCTTGTGTCGCCTGTACTGGCCTCTTCGCGGGTAAACCCGCTCCCACAGGATCACCGCAAATGCTGAATCCGTGCAGTCCCTGTGGGAGCGGCTTTAGCCGCGAACACCGGCGCAGCCGGTGCCATGCACCGCGTTGAATTCTTCGCGGCTAAAGCCGCTCCCACAGGGTACGCGGACCGCTTGCGAATTCAGTTCTCTACGCAACAGCGCAGCCCAAGGGACTCTGCGTTGCGCAGCGCCACAGCCGCCCGATATCACAAGCCCGCGCCCGCAGCAGCTCAGCGGCATTGGCACATGCCTGCTCCAGGCTCATCGGCCCGCTGGCCAGGGCAAAGGCAGCATCGACACCATGGGCATACAGCTGCTGGTAGCCTTCACCCAAGGTCCCGGCCAGCACCACCACCGGCACCCCGTGGCGCTTGGCAACCCGGGCCACGCCCATCGGCGTCTTGCCACGCAAGGTCTGGGCGTCGAAGCGCCCTTCGCCGGTCACCACCAGGGCTGCGCCCTGCACCAAGGCATCCAGGCCGGCCAGTTCGGCCACCACTTCCACTCCAGGGCGGAACTGCGCGCCCATGAATGCCCGGGCCGCAAACCCCATGCCGCCGGCAGCGCCACAGCCAGGGTAGTCCCGCACATCCTCACCCAGCAGCTGCGCACAATGGTCGGCAAAATGCCCCAGGGCCTGGTCCAGCGCCTGCACCTGCTGTGGGTTGGCGCCCTTCTGCGGGCCGAAGATCGCCGAGGCGCCATTGGCGCCACACAGCGGGTTGTCGACGTCTGCTGCGACTTCGAACTGCACCTCAGCCAGGCGCGGGTCGAGGTCGCTGGCATCGATGCGGGCCAGCTTGGCCAAGGCCAGGCCGCCCTCTTCCAGCGCTTGCCCGTCGGCGTCCAGCAGGCGCAGGCCCAGCGCCCGCAACATGCCGCTGCCCGCGTCGTTGGTGGCGCTGCCGCCGATGGCCAGCACTACCCGTTGCGCGCCGGCGGCCAGGGCAGCGGCAATCAGCTCGCCGGTGCCCCAGGTGCTGCTGCGGCAGGCATCGCGCTGGCCTGGCGGCACCAACTGCAGGCCACTGGCCTGGGCCATTTCGATGATCGCCGTGCGGCTTTGCGGCAGCCAGCCCCAGCCCGCCTCCACGCTTTGCCCCAGCGGCCCGCGCACGGTCTGACGACGCAGTTCGCCGTGGCTGGCGGCGAGAATCGCATCCATGGTGCCTTCGCCACCGTCGGCCATCGGGCACTCGACCAGCTCGGCCTCCGGCCAGGCCTCGCCCAGGCCCGTCGCAATGGCGCGGGCGACACCGGCAGCGTCGAGGCTGTCCTTGAACGAGTCGGGGGCAATGACGATCTTCATGGGGTTTCTCCTGTCCTGATGAGCGGCATGCTGACAGGTGGCTGCCAAGGAGGCCTCGGTCAAATGCACAAAACGCCGGGCGGGTTGTTTGGGCAGATGCCTTTCGCCTGCACTGGCCCTATCGCCGGCAAGCCAGCTCCCACAGGTTCAACACAGGCCTGAGAGCAGCATGCATCCTGTGGGAGCTGGCTTGCCGGCGATAGGGCCGGTGCAGGCAGCCCTTCAGTCGGCAGGCAGCAGCTGCAACCCCAGGTACAAGCTAAGCATCCCTTCCATGCGCAGCGGGTCGACTTCGCCCAGCTCGGCAATCCGCTCCAGGCGGTAGCGCAGGCTGTTGCGGTGGATGCCCAGGGCATCGGCACAGGCCTGGCTCTGGCCGTCATGGGCACACCAGGCGCGCAGGGTGGTGAGCAACTGCCCGCTGCTGTCCTTGCTGCGAATGCGCTGCAACGGCTCCAGCAATTCATCCAGCGCATCATCGTTGCGATGCCGCCACAGCAATGCCGGCAACCGGTAGCGCTGCAGGCTGAGCAGGCGCTCGCCGGGCAGTACCTCGCGCCCATAGGCCAACAGGTCGCGCACCCGGCGATAACCCCGGCGCAGTTGCTCCAGGCTTTGCGCGGCACTGCCCAGGGCCAGCCGCTCCACTTCCCAGCCATGGCGCTGCAGGCGTTCCAACAGGCGAGGTAAGTCCAGCACCACGCCCGCCGGGCGACACCACAACAACGACTGGCGGGCCGGGCTTACGCACCAACTGTCCGGGTAGCGGCTCATCAACCATGCCGCCAGGGTTTCGGCGGCTGGCCCCGAGGCCAGTTCGAACAGGCACGGTACCCGTGGCAACTGGGGTTTCAGGCCCAGTTGCCGGGCCTCGTCGAGCAACCGCGGAGAATCGCCGCTGCCGCCCAGCAGCAAGGCCAGCAAATCGTCACAGCGCTGCCGTCGCCATTGCTGGTCGGCCTGCAAATGGCGCTGAGCCAGCAGCATTTCGGCGGTCATGCGCACCAGTTCACCATAGGTACGCACTTGCTGCGGGTCACCGGTCAGGCCGAGTACGCCCATCAATCGGCCATCAAGCATCAGCGGCAGGTTCACCCCGGGCTGCACGCCCTTCAGGCATTTGGCCGCGTCGGTATCCAGCTCGACGATGCGGCCGTTGGCCAGCACCAGTTGCGCGCCCTCGTGGCGGGTGTTGATACGCTCCGGTTCGCCACTGCCGAGGATCAACCCCTGGCTGTCCATGACATTGACGTTGCATGGCAGAATGGCCATCGCGCGGTCAACGATATCCTGCGCCAGGTCATGGTCGAGTTCGAACATTGAACGGTCCTTTGGGTGTCAGGGTTTTGGGCTCGGGCACAGCAGCCCGGTGCAAGTGCTGTGCAAAAGCACAAAGACAGGCACGCCGCAGTCCCCGAGACTCGTCAGGGCGAGCGCCGGAACAGGCGACGCGGCGACAACCATAACAACAGAGAACCCGATCATGGCATACAGCCCCGCCCCTGACCAAGGCACGGACACCAACCGCAACGCGCTGTACCGGCGCATCACCCTGCGGCTGATTCCGTTCATTTTCATCTGCTACCTGTTCAACTACCTGGACCGCGTCAACGTCGGCTTTGCCAAGCTGCAGATGCTCGACGCCCTGAAGTTCAGCGAAACGGTGTACGGCCTTGGCGCCGGCATCTTCTTCATCGGCTATGTGCTCTGCGGCCTGCCGAGCAACCTGGCACTCAACCGCTTCGGCCCGCGGCGCTGGATCGCGCTGATGATGATCGCCTGGGGCAGCCTCTCCACCTGCCTGCTGTTCGTCACCACGCCCACCGAGTTCTACGCCCTGCGCCTGCTGACCGGCGCCGCCGAAGCCGGCTTCTTCCCGGGCGTGGTGCTGTACCTTTCGCGCTGGTTCCCGGCGGCCCGTCGCGGTCGCATCATGGCCCTGTTCATGTCGGCGATCCCGGTTTCGGGCCTGCTCGGCGGGCCGTTCTCAGGCTGGATCCTCCAACACTTCGCCGCCGGCCAGCACGGCCTGGCCGGCTGGCAATGGATGTTCCTGATCCAGGGCCTGCCGACCGTTGCCCTGGGTGTACTAGCGGTGTTCCTGCTCAGTGACGGCTACCAGAAAGCCGCCTGGCTGAGCCCGGCCGAACGCCAGCTGATCGCCGCCGACCTCGAGGCCGATGCCGCCAGCAAGCCGAGCACCACAGGCGACGGCGTGCTCGCCGTGTTGACCAACCCGCTGATCTGGACCTTCGGCTTTGTCTACTTCTGCATCCAGAGCGGTGTGTACGCGATCAACTTCTGGCTGCCGTCGATCATCAAGAACATGGGCTTCGACAACCCGCTGCTGATCGGCTGGCTCAGCGCCATCCCGTACCTGCTGGCCGGCGTGTTCATGATCCTCTGCGGGCGTTCGGCCGACCTGCGCAACGAGCGCCGCTGGCATCTTGTGGTGCCGATGCTGATGGGCGCCATCGGCCTGCTGATCGCGGTGAACTTCGCCGGCAACCCGGCCATCGCCATCCTCGGCCTGTCGATCGCCACCATGGGCGCGCTTACCGGCCTGCCGATGTTCTGGCCGATGCCTACCGCGCTGCTCAGCGCCGGCGCGGCTGTCGCGGGCCTTGCGGTCATAAACTCGGTGGGCCAGATGGCCGGTTTCCTCAGCCCGTACCTGGTCGGCTTCATCAAGGACCAGACCGGCTCGACCGATGCCGCGCTGTATTCGCTGGCGGCGTTGATCGTGCTGGGTAGCCTGGTGGCCTTGCGGGTTACCCGGGCTGGTGCGCTGAGTACTGCAAGGGCCAGTTGAGGCATTCGCGGGTAAACCCGCTCCCACAGGATCACCACCAACTCGAAGATTGTGGGATCCATGTGGGAGCGGGTTCACCCGCGAAGAGGCCAGCCCAGGCCACACACAATCCACCCCCCCACCGATCGTCAGCTCAACGCATCCCCTCCCCGACCCAGGCGTCAAATGGTTCCAAAGGTCCCTTTGGAGAACCCCCATGACCCAGCACGCCGTGGCCCGCCTGGCCCAACTCGACGAACACCGCCCCCTGCGCGTCCAGGCCGGCAGCGAGGAGATCATCCTCATCCGCCAGGGCGACCAGGTGCACGCCTACCAGGGCAACTGCCCCCACGAAGGCGCGCCACTCAATGAAGGCGTGGTGTGCGGCGGCCTGCTGGTGTGCCCCTGGCACAAGGCCGCGTTCGCCGTGGACGAGGGCGCGGTCTGCGAGCCGCCGGCCCTGGCCGACCTGCGACGCTACAAAACCTGGGTCAAGGGCGACGAGGTCTGGGTCGACGACCAACCTCTGCCCAGAACCGAGCCGCCCCGCCACAGCGACGCCCGCTGTTTCGTGGTGGTCGGCGCCGGTGCCGCGGGCAGCGCCGCAGTCGCCACCCTTCTGGCCCATGGCTTTGCCGGCCGCCTGGTCTGGGTCGATCAGGAGCGCCAGCCAGCCTACGATCGTACTTCCCTCAGCAAATTCGTGATCGCCGGGCAGATGCCGCCCGATGAGGTGCCGGCCCTGCTCGACGCCGACGCCCTGCGCAAGGGCCAGCTGGAGCGCAAGCATGGCAAGGTGCGCACCCTGAACACCCAGAAACGCCAGATCACCCTGGCCGACGGCCAGCAGATCGACTATGACGCCTGCCTGCTGGCCACCGGCGGCAAGGCGCTGCGGCCCGATATCCCGGGTGTCGACCTGCCCGGGGTATTTACCCTGCGCTCACGGGAGGATGCCGCGCACCTGCTGGACGCTGCCGAGCCCGGCCAGCCGGCAGTGATCGTCGGCGACGGTTTCATCGGCCTTGAGGCCGCCTCGGCCTTGCGCAAGTACGGCGTGCAGGTGCACCTGGTCACCCGCCATGAGGTCCCCCTGGCCCGGCAGCTGGGCGAACGTATCGGCCGTAGCATCCGCGAGTTGCACGAACGCAAGGGGGTCACCTTCCACGGCCCCACCGAGGTCGAGCGGATCGAGGGCCAGGGCAAGGTCGAGGCCGTGCTGCTGGCCAACGGTGAACGGCTACAGACGCCATTGGTGCTGCTGGGCACCGGGGTCAGACCGGCGACCGCTTTCATCCAGGGGGTGCTGCTGACCGAAGACAAGTCGGTGCAAGTCGACGCTGAAATGCGTGCTGCAGATAGCCTGTGGGCCGCAGGGGATATCGCCACCTTCCCGCTCAGCGGGCGCCCGGTGCGTATCGAACACTGGCGCCTGGCCCAGCAACATGGGGTGATCGCCGCCGCCAACATGCTCGGCGAGCAGCGCCGCTATGCCGACGTGCCGTTCTTCTGGACCTACCAGCACGGCCGCACCTACGAAGTACTGGGCCACGCCCGGGACTGGAACCATATCGAGTTCGTCGGCGAACCGGAAAAAGGCGACTTCATCGCCTTGCAATGCGTGGATGAGCGGGTCGAGGCGGTCATCGCCAAGGGCTATTCCGATGCCATGGCGACGCTGTCGCAACGCTTGAAGCGGCCGTTGAGCCTGCAGGAGGCCTTGGCGCTGATCGGTTGAGGCTGCCTTTCATTGCGCCCCGGTTGTGTGTAAAACGGGTAGATCAGCCGACTGCACAAGGACCCAAGCGCATGATCTACCGCCCCCTCGGCCACAGTGGCCTGCAGGTTTCCGCCCTTACCCTGGGCAGCATGATGTTCGGCGAGCAGACCAGCACCGAGGACGCCCTGCGCATCATCGACAAGGCCTGGGACCAGGGCATCAACTTCATCGACACCGCAGACGTGTACAACGCCGGGCGTGCGGAGGAAATCGTCGGCGAAGCGGTGGCCCGCCATCGCCAGGACTGGATCGTCGCCAGCAAGGTCGGCTTCGGCCCGGCCGATGGCCTGCCCAACCGCAGCGGGCTGTCGCGCAAGCACATCTTCAATGCCCTGGAGGCCACGCTGACGCGCATGGACATGGACTACCTGGACATCTACTACCTGCACCGCGAAGACCACAAGGTGCCGCTGGAAGAAACCGTGCAGGCCATCGGCGACCTGCTGCGCCAGGGCAAGATCCGTTACTGGGGCGTGTCCAACTTCCGCGGCTGGCGCATCGCCGAGGCCTGCCACATTGCCGAGCGCCTGGGCGTGCCCAGGCCGGTGGTGAGCCAGCCGCTGTACAACATCGTCAACCGCCAGGCCGAACCGGAACAGCTTACCGCTGCGGCAGCCCATGGCCTGGGCGTGGTGCCGTTCAGCCCGCTCGCGCGGGGCGTGCTCAGCGGCAAGTACGCGCCGGGGGCGGTGCCGGATGCCGGTAGCCGTGCCGGGCGCCAGGACAAGCGCATCATGGAGGTGGAATGGCGCCAGGAGTCGCTGGCCATTGCCCGGCAGATCCAGGCCTATGTCGAGGCCAAGGGCGTGGGTATCGTCGAGTTTGCGATTGCCTGGGTGCTGAACAACCGGCTGGTCAGTTCGGCGATTGTCGGGCCGCGGACGGAAGAACAGTGGGATACCTATGGCGGCGCGCTGGCGGTGAAGATTACCGCGGAGGATGAAGCGTTCATTGATTCGCTGGTCACGCCGGGGCATGCGTCGACGCCGGGGTTCAATGATGTGGCGCATTATGTGAGTGGGCGGTTGGCCCGCGGCTGATCGTTCTCCTGTTCTGGCCTCTTCGCGGGTAAACCCGCTCCCACAGGATCACCTATGCCTTCAGGGCCTGTGCAACCCCTGTGGGAGCGGGTTTACCCGCGAAGAGGCCGGAACAGGCGACATCCAAGCTGCTGGAACAAACCATTGGGGAGCCCAATGCCGGGCTCCCGGTCCCCCCTTTCCCCAATCACCTCGGTATCGTGCGCACCATTGGTTTTCCACCTCTGGAGCAGCAATGAAACTCTTGCAACCCTTGAAAGTCGGCCCGCTCACCCTGCCCAACCGCGTGTTCATGGCCCCCCTCACCCGCCTGCGCAGCCTCGAGCCGGGTGACGTACCTACCTCGCTGATGGCCGAGTACTACCGCCAACGCGCCAGCGCCGGGCTGATCATCACCGAAGCCACGCAGATTTCCTTCCAGGCCAAGGGCTATTCCGGCTCGCCGGGCATCCACAGCGCCGAGCAGATCGCCGCCTGGAAGCATGTCAACGAAGGCATCCACGCCAATGGCGGCCATAGCGCCGTGCAGGTGTGGCACACCGGGCGGGTATCGCACACTTCCTTGCAACCCGGCGGCGAAGCCCCGGTGGCACCTTCGGCGCTGCCGGCTGCTGCCCGCACCACCCTGCGTGACGAGCAAGGCAACCTGATGCGTGTGGAAACCTCTGCGCCGCGGGCGCTGAGCGAGGTGGAAATCGCCGGTATCGTTGCCGACTTCGGCCAGGCGGCGGCCAACGCCCGTGAAGCCGGGTTCGACTTCATCGAGCTGCACGCCGCCCACGGTTACCTGCTGCATCAGTTCCTCACCCCCAGCGCCAACCAACGCGAAGATCGCTACGGCGGCAGCGTCGAGAACCGTGCGCGTATCGTGCTTGAAGCAGTGGACGCGGCGATTGCCAGCTGGAGTGCCGAACGCGTGGGTATCCGTGTGTTCCCGCTGGGTGGTTTCAATGGCGTGGACAATGGCGAGGACCAGGAAGCCGCAGGCCTGTACCTGATCCGCGAACTGGCCAAGCGCAACCTTGCCTACCTGCACCTGTCCGAACCGGACTGGGCCGGCGGCAAGCCGCTGCGTGACGAATTCCGCCAGGCGATTCGTGCGGCCTACCCGGGGGTGATCATTGCTGCCGGTGCCTACACCGCCGAGAAAGGTGAAGACCTGATCGGGCGTGGCTTGATCGATGCCGTAGCGTTCGGGCGCAGCTTCATTGCCAACCCGGACCTGGTAGAGCGGCTGCGGGTGCAGGCGCCGTTGAATGCGCACCGGGCGCAGTTCGACTATGCCAATGGGGCTGAGGGGTATACGGATTATCCGTTCCTCAAGCAGGCGTGATGCTGAAAGAGGGAGCTCATGGGCTCCCTTTTTTGTTGCCTATGCCGGCCTCTTCGCGGGTGAACCCGCTCCCACAGGGATCCCACAAAGTTCAAGTCTGTGGTGATCCTGTGGGAGCGGGTTCACCCGCGAAGAGGCCGGTAGCTTTAACCCAGCTGCGCCAGGGCCTGCGCGGCATAGGCATGCGAACGCTGCCGCGCCAGCGGGTCGTGAATGCGGCAGTCGATCATCAGTTCATCCGCCCCGGTCTGCTCGATCAGGGTGCGCAACCCTTCCCTTACCCGCTCCGGCCCGCCGGCCACGGTGCAGGCCATCACTTGCTCGAGTACCGCGCGCTCATGGTCCGGCAGGCTTTCGACATACCCCTCCTGCGGCTTGGGCAACAGACCGAAGCGCCCGACATGCAAGTCCAGCATCCACTTGCGATGGGAGCTGGCCAGGTAATCTGCCTCGGCGTCGCTGTCGGCGGCGAACAGGTTCATGCCCACCATCACATACGGCTTGGCCAGTTGTGCCGAAGGCTGGAAGTTGGCCCGGTAGTGGGCAATGGCCTGCAGCAGGTAGCGCGGGGCAAAGTGCGAGGCGAAGGCATAGGGCAGGCCCAGTTTCGCTGCCAGGTCGGCGCCGAACAGGCTGGAACCGAGGATCCACACCGGGATGTCATGCTTGCCCGGCACACCGCGCACGCGGCGCTGGCCGTTGTCGGCCAGGTAGTCACGCAGCTCAGCGATGTCCTGGCTGAAGTCGCGCTCTGGCGCAGCACCACGCAAGGCGCGCACGGTCGGCCCGGAGCTGCCTGGCGCACGCCCGAGGCCCAGGTCGATGCGGCCAGGGTGCAGGGTGTCGAGCGTGCCGAACTGCTCGGCCACCACCAGCGGCGCGTGGTTGGGCAGCATGATGCCACCGGCGCCAACGCGGATATGCCGGGTGGCGTTGGCTATTTCGTTGATGACCAGTGACGTGGCGGCCGAGCCGATGCCCGGCATGTCGTGGTGCTCGGCGATCCAGTAGCGGCTGTAGTGCTGTTGCTCGACATGGCGTGCCAGTTGGCGGGACTCTTCGATCGCGTCAGCGAAGGTCTTGCCTTCGCCGATCATGACCAGGTCCAGTACGGACAGTGCAGTCATGGGGTCTCCACAGGGATTATCAGTGACTGCCAGTTTCCCTGCTGCGCAGCCAGTGATAAACCCGGCTTCAGGCCCGGCATAGGGGCCTGCCATTCCCCAATCAGTATTCCCAGGGCACGCCCGGTTCCCAGCTGGCTACCAGCAGGTCGATGAAGCCGCGTACCCGTGGCGACAGGTGGCGCTTGCTTGGGTAGACGATGCGAATCGGGTCTGCTGGCGGCCGATAGGCTTGCAGCACCTCCACCAGGGTGCCGGCGCGCAGGTCGTCGCCGGTAATGTAGGTGGGCAGGTGAATCAGCCCGAAACCCGCCCGCGCGCCGTCGAGCATCGCCTCGGAGCTGTCGATGTTCAACCGCCCGGGGTCTTCGCACAAGTGCAGCCCCGCTTCGGTATGGAAGCGCCACGGCATGGCCTTTTCACCGGCCAGGAAGGCGATCTTGTCGTGGCCGTAGAGGTCGCCGGGCACCTGCGGTACGCCGCGTGCATCCAGGTATGCGGGCGAGGCGCAGGTGACGAACTGCTGCCAGGCCACCGTGCGCGTCAACAGTTGCGAGTCTTCCTTCGGTGCGCCGATACGCACCGCAACGTCGATACCCTCCTCGACCAGGTCGACGAAACGGTCGGTGAAGCGGATATCCGCGCGCAGCTCGGGCCACTGCTTCAGGTAGCGGTCGAGAATCGGCAGCACATGGCGCTGGCCGAACGACAGGGGTGCTGTCAGGCGCAGGGTGCCGGTGGGCTTGCCACGGCGCTGGGCCATGGTGCTTTCCACCTCGTCCAGGTCATCCAGAATCTGCCGCCAGCGCTCGTAGGCCACCAGGCCCTCGTCGGTCAGGCTCAGCTTGCGCGTGGTGCGGTTGAGCAGGCGCACGGCCATGCGCGCCTCCAGGCGAGCGATGCTCTTGCCCACCGCCGAACGCGTCAGGCCCAAGGTGGCGGCGGCGGCGGTAAAACTGCCGGCCTTCGCGGCGCTGACGAAGGCGGCGATGTCGCCGAAGCGGTTGGGTTCCATGGGGGTTCCTGAGTCTGGTGCGGCCGGTTTAGATGGGTATGGATTTGTGAAATGCAAGCAGGACCGTCGAGAGCGATCAAGCGAAAACCTTGATCGCCAGTAAATGCACCGGATAGAACAGGTAGCCCCAACGCCCCACTGCTGGCACCCGCCAATCATCATGACGCAGCAACAGCAACCCGACCGGAATGGCCAAGGCTGCAGCAATCAGCGTCAGCACGGTAATGGGCGCCAACAGATGTTCCCGCAACCAACTGTTGGTCAGGTTCCCACCCATGGCCAACAGGCAAGGCAACACCCAGGCCGCCCCTCCCTTGCGGCGGGCCATCAACCAGGCGCCCGGCAGCATCACCCCCGGTAGCCCGTACATCAGCTGTTCGCTGAACAACCACCCTGCAAGCAGACCGGCAACGCCAAGCACGCGCGCCGACCTCGACGGATGATGCACGCCCCAGGCAACCAGCAACCCCAACACCAGAGTCGGCATCACGCTGAACGTTGGCGAACCACTGTCCAGCCAACGGTATACGGGCTCCGACAGCACCGCGAACACCAGCATCAACCCCAGATAACGCAGGTTGCCGCGGGTATAGAGCGCCCCGCCCCTGGCGCGTCCCACATTCACCGCAATCGCCAGGCAGAACAGCGGAAACGCCAACCGGCCCAGTACGAACAGGCCATCGGCAGCAGGCCACAGGAAACGCAGGTGGTCGGCGACCATGGTCAGCATCGCCGTCCACTTGACCAGGTCCACCCCGGCTGATCGCATGCCTCAGCGCCCGGGCTCGACTGTGGCGGGCCCCAGGTAGCGGTCGGTCCAGGCAGCCAGCGGCAAAGGTGGCTGCTGCTCGACGATCCGTCGCCAGATCAGCATCAGGTCGTCGCCATTGAACGCCGCCCCTGGTCCGGCGCCCTTCCACATCGACGGCACATCGGCGATCCAGTGCCCCTGGCTGTCACGGTGGGCCATGTTGAAGCGGAACGTGTAGTTCCCCGGGATGCCCATGCGCAGGTCGCTGACCACCAATGCATCGCCGACCTGGTCATAGCGCAGCCAGTCATCGGTGAACCAGCGCAAACGCTGGTGCAAAGGGTGCCCGGCCAGCGCTTGCGCCAGCTGCAGATTACGCGGCAAACGCTGCATTTCTGGCGCTTGCTGGTCGAACGCACTGCTGATGCCTTCGTAGTAATCGCCCTCCGGGGTCTTGGCCAGCACCCGCCAGACCAGGCTGTTGAAGGCTATCGGCACGGCACGTACCTGGCTGACAGCGATACCCTGGCGGTCGAGTGCAGCCTGGAAACGCTGCTCGGCCGCCATGCGTCCGGCCAGGCCGAAACCCAGGTAGGCTGCGCTGAATACCAGGGCCAAGGTCAGTAGCTGCGTAGCCCTTCTCGTTAGCCCTTTGATGATTGCGTAGATCACCGCGGCCAGCAGCGGCACGGTGTAGACCGGGTCGATGATGAACACCGCTGCCCAGCTTTCCGGGGTGGCCTGCAAGGGCCAGAACAATTGCGTGCCGTAGACCGTGAAGGCGTCGAGCAAGGGGTGGGTGACCAGCACCAGCCAGAACGCCAGTAACAGCCTGGGCAAGGTGTAGCCTTTGCCTGGCCAGCACTTGTTGACCAGCCAGGCCAGCAGCAAGGCCAGCCCGGTGAGCACGAACAGGGAATGAGAAAAGCCGCGGTGGTAGGTCATCTGCGACACCGGGTCGGCGTAGCGGATGATCACGTCCAGGTCGGGAAGCGTGCCCAGCGCCGCACCATACAGCAGTGAGCGGCGGCCCTGGATGCGGCCGAGTACGGTACCCTGCAGGGCCGCGCCGAGTACGGCCTGGGTGATGGAGTCCAAGGGTGGCATTCCTGAAAAGGTGGTTTCCAGAAGCTACCTTCATCCTGCCCTGATGCGCAATTCCCTTGGTTATGGGCTTTCATTGTGGGAGATGGCCCAGCCATTTGGGCTGCGCTGTCGCGTAGATAACTGAAATTGCAAGCAATCCGCGTACCCTGTGGGAGCGGCTTTAGCCGCGAAGAATCCAACGCGGTGCATGGCACCGGCTGCGCCGGTGTTCGCGGCTAAAGCCGCTCCCACAGGGTCCCTGCTAACTCAATGAGTTATGTGCAGCTCCTACAAAGGCCCCGCAGGCATCCTGTGGATGCGTCAGAACAACTGCCAGGTGTACACCAGCGTCAAGCGGTTCTCGTCGATGTCGCTGCGGTAGTTGGACCGGGCCATGGCATTGCGCACCCGGATCCCCAGCCCCTTCAGCACCCCGCCCTGCACGGCGTAACCGATGTCCAGGTCACGCTCGCGGTCGCGCCCTTCATAACCCAGCCCAGTGTCGACATTGTTACCGGTGATGTAGCGCACGGTCGCGGTCAACCCCGGCACGCCCATGGCCGCGAAGTTGTAGTCGTAGCGCACCTGGTACGAGCGTTCGTCGGTGTAGGCGAACTCATAGGTCGGCACTTCGTTACCCAGCGGCGAGATGTTGGCGAATACCCGTGGGAACGGGCTGTCGCCATAGATGCCCTGGTAGCCGGCATGGAAGCTGTGCCCGCCATGCCGGGCCGAGAACATCGAGAAAAACGCCTGGTTGTCGATGTTGCCGAGCAACGCATCGCCATCCTCGCGAGCAGTGAAATACCCCAGGTTGGCGCTGAGCACCCAGTTGCCTACGGGCTTGCTGTGCTTGAGGCCGACAAAGCCCTGTTCGTAGATGTCCTCCAGTTGCCCGTACCACAGGCTGACGCTGCTCTGGTTGGCATTGAACGCATAGTCCCCGCCCAGGTAGTTGAAGGCATCGCTTTCTGCCTGGCGCATCGGCACATGGCCGAGCATGGCGTTCATCTTGCCGTCGCCGCCTTCGTTGCGCAGGTGGGTGCTTTTCAGGTGCCCGGCCTGCACGGTCAGGCCGTCGATTTCCGCCGAGCTCAGGCTTGCGCCCTGGTAGGTCGGTGGCAACAGGCGGATGTCGCTGAAGGTCAGCACCGGCAGGTTGGGTTGCAGTTCGCCGACGCGCAATTCGGTCCTGGATAACCGGGCCTTGAAGGTGGGCGCCAGGCGGCTGTATTCGTCGGCAGCGCGGCCATCGCTGTGCACCGGCAGCAACCCGGTGTTGGTGCGGTCGGGGCTGCTGTCGAGCTTGATGCCCAGCAGGCCCAGGGCGTCAACGCCAAAGCCGACCGTGCCCGGGGTGTAGCCCGACTTGAAGTCGAGGATGAAGCCCTGGGCCCACTCCTCGGCCTTGGATTGCCGGTTGGCCCCGACGATGTCGGAGAAGTCGCGGCTGAAGTAGTAGTTACGGGCACTCAGGGTGGCCTTCGAATCTTCGAAGAAGCCGCCTTCGGCGGCCAGCAAAGGTTGGCTGAGCAAAGTCAGGCCCAGGGCGACGCAAGGGGTGTTGTTCATTCCGAAGCTCTCTTGATCTTGTTTTTATGGGTAAAGCGTTGGAAGCACGGCGGTTCATGGGGTACGGCGCAGCACCTCCCGGGCACGTGGCTGGCGCAGCCTGAGCAACCCATGGCTCAGCAGGCCGAACAGCAGGCCCCAGAACGCTGCCGACAGGCCCAGGAAGGCCACCCCCGAAGCGGTGACCAGGAAGGTGAACAGCCCGGCATCGCGCTCGGTTGGTTCCGCCAGGCTGCGGGCCAGGGCTTCGCTGATGGCGCCATACAGGGCCAGCCCGGCCAGGGCGGCGATCAGGGCGGCGGGGAATGCTGCGAACAGCGACATCAGCGTGGCCCCGGCGATCCCCAGCAGCAGGTACAGCGCACTGCCAGCCACCGCCGCGACATAGCGCCGCCGTGGGTTTTCATGGGCTTCATGGCCAGTGCACAGGCTGGCGGTGACCGCCGCCAGGTTCAGCCCGTGGCAACCGAACGGCGCCAGCGCGGCACCGGCCAGGGCGCTGGCACTGATGATCGGGCTGGCCGGCGTGGGGTAACCGGCGTTGCGCAGCACTGCCATGCCCGGCATGAACTGCCCGGTCAGGGCCACCAGCACCAGCGGCAGTGCCAGGCTGAATACCGCTGCCAGGCTGAACTGCGGGGTGACCCACTGCGGCGACGCCAGCTCCAGCACCAGCGCCTCGCTGCGAAACGCCCCGCTGGCCACGGTCACCACCGTGCCCACGCACAGCACCGCCGCCACGGCGTAGCGCGGCTGCAGCCGGCGCATCAGCACGTAGGTGACGAACATTGCCAGTACCAGCAGCGGTTGCACCGGCAAGGCGCGGAACACCTCGACGCCGAAGCTGAACAGGATGCCGGCCTGCATTCCGGCGGCGATGGAGCCTGGCAGGCGCGCGATGATGCGGTCGAAGGCCCCGCTGATGCCGATCAGCAGCAAAACCAGGTTGGCCACCAGGTAGGCGCCCACGGCCTGTTCCAGACCCAGTTGCGGCAAGGCGGTGACCAGCAGCGCCGAGCCGGGGATCGACCAGGCGATCACCACCGGCACCCGGTAGCGCAGGCTGAGCAGCGCGCCAAGCACGGCGCTGCCCATGGACACTGCCCAGACCCAGGAGGACAGTTGCCGATGGGACAGGCCGGCGGCTTCTGCGGCATGGAAGATGATCACCAGGGGGCCTGCGTAGGAGATCATCGTGGCGATGCAGCCGGCGACGATGGCGGACAGTGAACTGTCCTTGATCAGGGTTTTCATGGCACCTCTCGCATCGGTGATGTATGGCAAGGGCTGCGCCCTTGATCGCCGGCAAGCCAGCTCCCACAGGGATCACACAGGTTTCAGTCCTGTGGTGATCCTGTGGGAGCGGGCAAGCCCGCGAAGAAGCCAACCCGGTGGCTCAAGCCTCTTGCAAAGCCCGCGGCCGCCCACTGCGCTGTTCATCGGCACCGCCGTGGGCCCGCTGCAACTGGAAGTCGAATTTCAGCTCGGCATGCCGCCCCGCCTCGCCCTCGACGAACACCACCTCGCCCACCAGCCCATCGCGCGTGGCATAGGCAAAGTCATCCCACAGGTACTTGTCCCCGGCCAGGTTGATCTGCGTGGTCAGGTGCCGGTGCCCAGGCGCCGAGATGAAGAAGTGCACATGCGCCGGGCGCTGGCCATGGCGGCCCAGCAGGTCCAGGCACTCCTGCGTCGGCCCCTGCGGGTCGCAGCCATAGCCTGACGGCACGATGGTGCGCGCGCGGTAGCGCCCTTGGGCATCGGTGACGATGCGCCGGCGCAGGTTGTACTCGGACTGGCTCTGATCGAAGAACGAATAAGTGCCCCGGGTATTGGCATGCCACAGGTCGACCGTGGCCCCCGGCAGCGGCCGGCCTTGCGGGTCGAGCACCTGGCCCTCCAGGTACATCAGCGTGGCAACCCCCTCCTCGCTGCCGTCGTCCATGCGCACTTCACCTTCGGCGATGGGCGCACCGGCCACGTACAGCGGGCCTTCGATGGTGCGCGGGGTGCCGCCGACCAGGCCTGCCTGCCGGTCCTTGGCATCCTGCAGCAGGTCGAGGAAGTGTTCGATGCCCAGCCCCGCCACCAGCAGCCCGGCCTCGCCACGACCGCCCAGGCGGTTGAGGTAGTCGACGGCATGCCAGAACTCGTCCTCGCTGATTTCCAGGTCTTCGATCAGCCGCGCGGTGTCTTGCAGCAGGCGCTGCACGATGCGCTTCAGGCGCGGGCTGCCGGCATCGTTGCCAAAGCCTGCGGCCTCTTCGAAGAACTGCTGTACCTCGGCAGTGTGGGAAATTTTCACGGTCATGGTGGGTTACCTCATGTTGTTGTTCTGGAGTTACGCCTGCGCCGCAATGGCCTGGGCATGCCGACGGCCGCTGGCCAGGTGCACGGCCATGGCCAGCGCGGCAATTGCGCCGGGGATGGCGAAGGCGATGAAATTGAGTTGCAGGGGCAGGTTGATGCCCATCAGTGCGCCACCGAGCAGCGGGCCGACGATGGCGCCGTTACGGCCGATGCCCGAGGCCCAGCCCAGCCCGGTGGAACGCACTGATAGCCCGTACAGCTGGGCGGCGCCGGCATACAGCAGGATCTGCGTGCCGATGGTGGTGGCGCCGGCAATGAAGATGAGCAGGTACAGCACCGGCATCGGGCTGTTGACGCCCAGCAGGCTGATCGACAGCGCGGCGGCAATGAAGAACGCCACCTTGACCTTGACCAGGTTGTAGCGATCGCCCAGCCAGCCGCCGAGGATCGCCCCGGCCATGCCACCGAAGTTCAGCGCCAGCAGGAACGACAGGCTCGAGCCCAGGCTGTAGCCGGCGTTGGCCATCAGCTTCGGCAGCCAGGAACTGAGCGCGTAGACCATCAGCAGGCAGCAGAAGAACGCCAGCCACAGCGCCAGGGTGCGAATGGCCAGGCCGTTGCGGAACAGTTCGACTACAGCGGTGAACTTGCCGGCCCTTTCGCGGGACAAGCCCGCTCCCACAGGGGCGACCAGTACATCGTCAGGTTGCAGGTCGCAATCCGGGTCCAGCCGCTTGAGCAGCTTGCGGGCCTCGCCGGTACGGCCCTGGCGCACCAGAAAACCGATCGACTCCGGGAGGTGGTAGAGGATCACCGGCAACAGCAGCAGTGGCACCGCTGCGGCGAAGAACATCGATTCCCAGCCGAAACGCGGCAGCATGAAGATCCCGACACCCGCCGAGAGCATGCCGCCCAGCGAGTAGCCACTGAACATGATCGCCACCAGCGTGCTGCGCAGGCGCTTGGGCGCGTACTCGTTCATCAGTGCCACGGCGTTGGGCATAAGGCCGCCACAGCCCAGGCCGGCAATGAAGCGGTAGATGCCGAACTCGCTCGGGCTGCTGGCAAAGCCGTTGAGGATGGTCGCCCCGGAGAACAAGGCGAAGCAGATGGCGATGCCCTTCTTGCGCCCGATGCGGTCGGCCAGGCTGCCGAACGCCAGGGCGCCGAACATCATGCCGAACAGCGCATAGCTGCCCAGTGCACCGGCCTGCAACGGGGTCAGGCCCCACTCTTTCATGATGACCGGCAGTACCACGCCGTAGATGAACAGGTCATAGCCGTCGAAGATCAGCAGCAGGCCGCACCAGGCCATGACCATCCAGTGAAACGGGGTAAAGCGCGCGTTATCGATGATCGGGTGTACGTCAAGGGTTCGCATGGCATCTGTCGCTCTTGTTTTTGTTGTGAAAGAAAGCTCTTTGCCTTGTGGGTGCCGCTCAGCCGAGGTCGCCGCCCCCTACCGGCAAGGTCACGCCGGTGATGTACGAGGCTTCGTCGGAAGCGAGGAACAGGATCGCGCCGACCTGCTCGTCGATGCTGCCGTAGCGGTGCATCAGGCTGCTGTCGAGGGTCTGGTCGATGATCTGCTGGTACCAGTGCCTTTCCTGTTCGGTCTGCTCGGCACTGTTGCGCGGCACGCGCCGGGGTGGCGCCTCGGTGCCGCCGGGAGCGGTGGCGTTGACCCGGATGCCCCGGCCGGCGGTTTCGAAGGCCAGGCACGCAGTCAGCGCGTTGACGCCGCCCTTGGCCGCGCCATAGGGCACGCGGTTGACGCCACGGGTGGCAATGGACGAGACGTTGACGATGGCGCCGCTGCCGCGTTCGAGCATGTACGGCAGTGCGGCATGGCAGCACCACAGGGTGGGGAACAACGAACGGCGTACTTCGGCTTCGATCTGGTCCACTTCGTAGTGTTCGAAGGGCTTGGCCCAGATGGTGCCGCCGACGTTGTTGACCAGGATGTCGAGGCGGCCGAACGCTTCAACCGCGCTGGCCATGACCCGGGCGCAGTCGCCATGTTGTTCCAGGTCGGCAGTGAGGGTGAGCATGCCCTCGCCGGCGAGTTCGTGAACCAGTTCGGAGCGGTCTACCGCGACCACTTGCGCACCTTCGGCCTTGAGCCGCCAGCACACGCCACGGCCGATGCCCTGGGCGGCACCGGTGACCAGGGCGACCTTGCCTTGGAATCGGTTGTTCATCTCGATCTCCTACTCAGTCCAGAATTGCCGGGAGGGCTGCGCCCTCCATCGCGACGCAAGGCCGCTCCTACAAGCACCGCGGTCCTCTGTAGGAGCGGCCTTGTGTCGCGAAAGGGCCGCACCGCGGCCCCAGCAATCTGACAGTCAATTGAATGGAGGCCGCCCTCATCGGCACGAGGCAGGCGGCCCTGGCAATACCTCAGGCCGCCGCCGCGAACTTCTCGTAGTAGAAGTTCGCCGGGGTAATGCCCTGCTCGCGCACGTACTGGCTGACCGCCTCGACCATCGGTGGCGGGCCGCACAGGTACACATCCACATCGCCGTCGTTGAGGTGGCGCGGTTCGATGTGCTGGGTCACGTAGCCCTTCTGCGGGTACTGGCTGTCCGGGTTGGCCACGCAGGCGCTGAAGGTGAAGTTGGGGATGCGCGCCGCCAGCGCCTGCAGGCGGTCGAGTTCGACCAGGTCGAAGTCGTTGGTCACGCCGTAGATCAGGTGCAGCGGATGCTCGCTGCCTTGCTCGGCGATCTTCTCCAGCATCGCCGTGAACGGCGCCAGGCCGGTGCCACCGGCCAGCAGCAGCAGCGGGCGCTGAATCGGCCGCAGGTAGAAGCTGCCCAGCGGCCCGGCCAGGGTCATGCTGTCGCCGGCCTTGGCCAGGTTGGTCAGGAAGCTGCTCATCAGCCCGCCCGGCACGTTGCGGATCAGGAAGCTGACCTCGCCGTCCTTCTGCAGCGAGCTGAACGAATAGGCACGGCTCTGCTCGCTGCCCGGCACCTTGAGGTTGACATACTGCCCCGGCAGGAAGGCCAGGCGGCTGAGGGCCTCGCCCTTGATCGACAGGGCAATGGTGCTGGCCGACAGCTGGCGGACATCGCTGATGGCGGCCTCGAAACTGGCCTGCTCGGTCTTGCACAGCTGCGACGAGGCCGGGATGCGGATGACGCAGTCGCTTTCGGCGCGCATCTGGCAGGTCAGTACGTAGCCTTCGGCGACTTCGTCTTCGCTCAGGGCGTCTTCGATGAAGTTGTCGCCCAGGTCATAGCGCCCGGACTCGGCCTTGCACTTGCAGGTACCGCAGGCGCCGTCGCGGCAGTCCAGCGGGATGTTGATGCCCTGGCGGTAGGCGGCATCGGCCACGGTTTCATGGCCGGTGGCTTCGATGAAGCGGGTCACCCCGTCTTCGAAATTCAGTGCGATCTGGTAGCTCATGTTGCACCTCGCGGGCGAGCCGGGCCACGGTACGTCGCAGGACGCACCGGGCAGCGCTCGCAAAACCCTGGATCAGATGTGGTAGATGTCGATGACCTGGCGCACGTAGTCGTTCTTCAGCACCACCTTCTTGGCCTTGATCAGCGGCTGTTCGCCGCGCAGGTCGAGGGTGTAGAAGCTGGTGCCGAAGTAACTGTCGGTGGTCTTGTAGCGGAAGCTCAGGGTGTGCCAGTTGAAGCGCACCTGGCAGCTGCCCTCGCCCTGCTCGACGATCTCGATGTTGCTGATGTTGTGCGAGGTGCGGGTGTCGGGCACGGTCGCACTGGAGCGCTCGGTCTTGATGCGGAACACCCGGTCTTCCAGGCCGCCACGGTTGCCGTACCAGATCAGCGAGATTTCGCTTTGTGGGTCTTCGGTAAGGGTGTCGTCATCGTCCCAGCTCGGCATCCAGAAGCTGGCATCGCTGGCGTACAGCTCCAGCCACTGGTCCCACTGGGCATCGTCCAGGTAGCGCGCTTCGCGGTAGAGGAAGTCGCGCACGGTTTCATAAAGGCTCATTGCACGGCCTCCACGGGGATCAGTTGCTGTTCGTCCTTCAGGGCCTGGATCATGGTGTCCTGCCAGTACTTGTGCTGCAGCACGAACAGGCCTTCGTCCTCGGTGCGTACGCCCGACAGCAGCGGCTTGAGTTCGATCTCCCTGGCCGCCTCGTCGGCGCCTTCCACCCAGTGCGCAGCGCCGCGGGACATGTCGTTCCAGCCGGTGCCGCCGCCATAGCCGGTCTGGCACGAGCGGAACTCTTCCAGGTCATCCGGGGTGGCCATGCCGCTGACGTTGAAGAAGTCTTCGTACTGGCGAATGCGCTTGGCGCGGGCATCGGCGCTCTCGCCTTTCGGCGCGATGCAGTAGATGGTGATTTCGGTCTTGTTCACCGAAATAGGCCGGGCGATGCGGATCTGCGAGCTGAACTGGTCCATCAGGTACACGTTCGGGTACAGGCACAGGTTGCGCGAGTTCTCGATCATCCAGTCGGCACGGGCCTGGCCGAAGTCGGCGGCCAGCTGGTCACGGCGCTCGTAGGCCGGGCGGTCTTCGGGGTTGGCCCAGCGGGTCCACAGCAGCAGGTGGCCGTGGTCGAAGGAGTAGAAGCCACCGCCCTGCTTGGCCCAGGCGCCGGCGCTCATGGTCTTGATCTCTTCACCCGCCTCGCGCTGCTTGCGCTGGTTCTGGGTGGCGGCGTAGTTCCAGTGCACGGAACTGACGTGGTAGCCGTCGGCGCCGTTCTCGGCAGTGAGCTTCCAGTTGCCTTCGTAGATGTACGAGCTGGCACCGCGCAGCACTTCCAGGCCTTCCGGCGACTGGTCGACGATCATGTCGATGATCTTGGCCGACTCGCCCAGGTGCTCGACCAGCGGCTTGACGTCGGCATTCAGGCTGCCGAACAGGAAGCCACGGTACGACTCGAAGCGCGCCACCTTGGTCAGGTCATGGGAGCCGTCGCAGTTGAAGCTGTCGGGGTAGCCGGCGTTGCTCGGGTCTTTGACCTTGAGCAGCTTGCCGCTGTTGTTGAAGGTCCAGCCGTGGAACGGGCAGGTGTAGCTGGAGCGGTTGCCGCGCTTGTGCCGGCAGAGCATGGCGCCGCGGTGGCTGCAGGCGTTGAGGAAGGCATTGAGCTCACCGTCCTTGTTGCGCGCGATGAAGATCGGCTGGCGCCCCATGGTCAGGGTGAGGAAGTCGTTTTTCTCGGGGATCTGGCTTTCATGGGCCAGGTAGATCCAGTTGCCCTCGAAGATGTGTTTCATCTCCAGGTTGAACAGGCGTGGGTCGGTGAACATCTCGCGCTTGCAGCGGTAGATGCCCTTTTCACGGTCGTCCTCGAGCAAGGCATTGAGGTAGTCGAATCCCAGGGACATGGCCAGGGTCTCCCTTGTTATTGTTTAGACCTGGTCAGGTTAGGGAGACGGCTGGCGGGGGACTATCCGGATTGTGCAGAGTGTTATCCAAAATGCTCATGCGGGTGGGCGCACTCACGCAAGCCATTGCACAGCGCATGTACGCTGCGGATATCTAATTTTTTCTAGAAGGGAGAGAAGGCAGACTTTGCCTGATCTCCTGAAGCTCCTTGGCTACCTGCTCCGCAGACCGCCTATGAAAATAGAACTCGGTCCCCCGCCCACTAAAACGCTCAGCCGCTAACGTTGCACTATTAATTTGCCCAGCCAAAAATGTGTGTATTCTCCGCAAGTCACTAACAACAGCCTCTGACATCTGGCCGGAAACTTTAGCTGATTCAATAGATATTGCCGGGCGACTGGTCAAGGGCGACGTAGAAAGAGCACGCTCTAGTGTATGTACGGGCGCGGGCGACTTGCCAACGTTAAAACCTTTGAGCACTTTTTCGAATCTATTGTTCCAGTAAACATCAGGCATAGGGCCGTAGTGACTCGGCGGGTATCCGCGTGCGACGGGTCGTTGCGTATGCATCGGCTTAGTTACCAAGGCTTTCAGCATATGGCCAGTCGGATCAAGGTTATTCACCGGGTCAGCATTACAGTAACTGTAAGTGTTGAACCCACCTTCACCAAATGGACTTAGGGTGTCAGGCGAGTTAAAACGCATCAAAGCCGAAATTAATGCACGATAGCCGTTACCCAGCAAGTAGAGTCCCATGATAGGCTCTTTTCGCTGCCCACCGTACCGCAACACTGAAGCACATGGTTCATCCCTGTCGTATCCATATACGGTGTATTGCATAGAATACGAGTCTCGGCCCATGAGCCGCAGCACCGAACCTTGTATATCTGTTGCGTAAAGTCCTGGCTGAACATTATCAGTCTGCGCCAACGCCTGACCTGCGGCGCGCAGCAAAGTAGATGCTCCTGCACTAGCATACTTAACCAGCGAAAGGCCTTCTACAGAATAGAAATACATTTGTCTCTGCGACTTCGACATGGCTACTACCATTTCTCCGAGATGGAAAAATGATGGCCTGAGGATAAAACGCTCGCAACTGGCAGAAATGCTAGGCGAACGAGCCAGACTTCTTCATCCGCGCCGCTTGAACGTCTGCGAAGGCAGCTCACCAAACTGCTGCCGGTACACCTCCGAGAACCGCCCCAGATGCAGGAATCCGTAATCCAGGGCCAGCTCGGTCACACTACGTACGCCACAAGTCGGGTCGCTCAGACACGCATGCACCCGCTCCAGCTTGCGCTGACGCACGTAATGCTTGGGTGTGGTACCCAAATGCTGGTCAAACAACGCATACAACGAACGCAAACTCATGCAAGCCTGCTCCGCCAGCACTTCAGCCGACAGCTCCAGCTTCAGGTTGCGTTCGATGTAGTCGAGTATGCGCTCCAGGCCCGCTTGCGGCGCGCTCAGGCTTTCGCGACGGATATTGGTGCTCATCAAGGTCAGCAGCTTGCTGGCGACGATCTGGCTGTAGTGGCCCTGCACCCTGGGCAGCGAATCGCTCACCTCTGCCTCCTGGCAGACCATGGCCAGCAGGTTGACGAACCCGTCCAGTTCGTCCAGCCGGTAATGGTTGCGCAAGAACCGCACCCCGCCACCGGGGCGGTGCCAGCGCTGTTCGTCGCAGATCGAGTCCAGTAGCCGGGTCGGCACCTTGAGGATGAATTTTTCGCAGTCTTCCGAGTAGGTCAGGTCAACCGGGTCGTCGGGGTTGATCAGCAACAGCTCGCCCGGCACCAGGTGATGCTCGCGCTTGTGCCCACGCCACAGGCAGTTGCCGTTGAGCAGCACCTGCAGGTGGTAGATGGTTTCCAGTGCCGGCGAGGTAACGCGCACGCTGCCGCCGTAGCTGATGCGGCACAGGTCGAGTTCGGCGAACTTGCGGTGGCTGAGGCTGGCTTGCGGACGAGTGGTGCGGGACAGACCGATGCAATGCTGGCCTACATGCTGGTTGACATAATCGGACACAGCATAAGGGTCGGCGTGATGAAACACGCTACTGCGCTCGCTCAGCAGGCGGCTTTCCATAGGCAAGGCACTCGGATCGTTATTGTTCTGGTCGCCGCTTCCTACGGCCCGGCGGGCTGTGGTTGCGGTCGTCACGGTCATTCTATCGAGCCGGCTGCGGGTCGCGGGGGCAGGCGACAACCGGTGGATGGGCACACTTAAGCAAAAAGGCGGGGGTTGGGCAATGCGACCTTGGGAATGGATGGGCGGATAGCGGACGTTCATGGCAGGAGAGATGTTCGGTTATCGAACGGTGTTTTCCTGTGCCGGCCTCTTCGCGGGTGAACCCGCTCCCACAGAGATCCACCACTGCCGCAAGACCTGTGCAATACCTGTGGGAGCGGGTTTACCCGCGAAGAGGCCAGCACAGGCAACCGAAAGTTCAGTGCACAGCCACATCCTGCCGCCCTGCCCACCCTTGGCTCCTTGCCCGGTACTGCCGCGGGGCAATGGCGAACAGCTCACGGAAGCGCCGGTAGAAATGCGGGAAGCTGACAAACCCGCTGGCCACCGCCACTTCGGTCAATGACTTGCTGGTGTGCTGCAGCAACTGCCGCGCATGGGTCAACCGCAGCTCCAGATAGTAACGCGGCGGCGTAGCCTGTACATGCCGGCGGAACAGGCGCTCCAGATGCCGCCTGGACAAGCCGGCATGCTCGGCGATCTCGTCGATGCCGATCGGGTCTTCGATATTGGCGTGCATCAGCTCCAGGGCCAGGCGCACGCCGTTGGGCAGGCTGGGGTCGATTTCCGGCGAGCAGGCAGGTGCATCACTCAGTACCCGCGACCGGTCGCATGCCAGCATCTGCTCCACGGCGCGGCGCAACGCTACGCCACCGCACTGTTCAAGCAGCGCCAGCATCATGTCCAGCGCGCTACTGGCGCCCGCGCAGCTCATGCGCCGGCGGTCCAGCACATGGGCCTGGCGGCTGATGCGCACCTTGGGGAACAGCTCGCTCATCATCGCCCGGCCATCGGGGTGGAAGGCGCAATCATGGTCGTTGAGCAAACCGGCTTCGGCCAGGAAGTAGGCACCGTTCCACAAACCGCCCAGCTGGCAGCCGTGCTGGTCGGCCTGACGCAGCCTGGCGCGCAGCAGCGGTGAGGTTTCCAGGCGCACACGGAAGCCGCCGCACACCAGCAGGCAGTCCAGGCCTTGCACCTCCAGGTCGGCCAGCTGGGTGTTGACCGGCAGGGCGATGCCAAGGTCACTCATCACCTGGGGACCCTCACCCACTACCTGAATCTGGAACAACGGCGTGGCACTCATCAGGTTGGCGGTGACCAGACTGTCCATGGCGGCGGTGAAGGCCATCATCGAGAAGTGCTCGCGCAGGACGAAGGCGACACGCTGGCATGGCATCGACAGCGAAGTGCGGATGGCCGGGTCCAGGTGGGCCAGGTTGGTGTTCTTGAGGATGCTTTCGAAGTGGCTCATGGCTATTAACTCAACAGCGGAAATCGCGTTGCCCCCTTCGCGGGTGAACCCGCTCCTACAGGTATCGCACAGTATTCAGAGCCTGTGCAGTACCTGTGGGAGCGGGTTCACCCGCGAAGGAGCCAGTGCTAATGGATCAGGTTACTTGCCAGCCTGGGCCGCAGCGTCACGGGAGGCTTGCAGCCACTGGTCGAACTGCTGGCGGTGCGCCGCTACCCATTCCTTGGCATGGCGGGTGATGTCGGCAGGCTTCTTCTCGCCCTGCTGCATCTTCAGGTTCTGGTTGCTCTCGTCGTCGGTGCTGATCTGCACCAGCGACAGGAACTTCAGCGCTGCCGGGTTCTCTTCGGCAAAGTCCTTGTTCAGCACGGCCACCACCTTGTCGATGGCAAAGCCGAGGTTTTTGCCGTGGTACATCGTGTCGACATCATTCTTGCCATCCGGCAGGTCGGTTTTCGGCACTTCCAGCCAGACCACGTCCCTGCCCTCGACCAGCACGCTGGCGATCCACTGTGGCACCCAGGTGAAGTAGAAGATCGGCTTGCCTTCCTTGTAACGGGTGATGGTGTCGGCCATCAGCGCGAAGTAGGAGCCCTGGTTGACGGTGATGCTCTTGTCCAGGTCGTAGGCTTTCATGTGGTGGGCAATCACCAGCTCGCAACCCCAGCCCGGGTTGCAACCGGTCATGTCGGCCTTGCCGTCACCGTCGGTGTCGAACAGCTTGGCGATCTCTGGCTTTTTGAGGTCGGTGATGTACTTGATGTTGTACTGGTCAGCGGTTTTCTTGTCGATCAGGTAGCCTTGGGCCACGCCCGGCAGGATGTCGCCAGTCTTGACCATCACGTCGTCACCACCGGCCTGCTGGTAGAACTGGTTGTGCAGTTTGTCCCACAGGTGCACGGTGAAGTCGGCATCGCCGTTGGCCAGGGCCACCATCATCACGCCGTACTCGGTCTCCTTCGGCTCCTGGACCTTGTAGCCCAGCTCGCGCAGGCCTTCCATGGCCACTTCGCCACGGAAGCGCTCTTCGGCGATGGAGGGGAAGATCGGCGTAACCTTCACGCCCTCCCCCGGTTTTTCGGCCGAGGCGTGCGCGCCCAGCGCGGCTGCCACCAGGGTCAGCGCAGTGGCGCATTTGAGGATGCTGCGGGAGAACTTGGATTCGTGCATCGTCGCTTACCTTCTTCTGATTTTTATCTTCAAGTGCGGCAGATCGAACGTCTCAAAAGCCTTGCAGTGCTCAGGCGGTCTTGCGCCGCCCTTGCGGTTGCGCCACGCCACACAGGCGCATGACCACGCCTACCGGGCCGGTGTGGTACCAGCGCAGGCTCGGGTCGGCGCTGGTGCGGGCGCCCATGGCCTGGGTCAGGCGGTCAAGGAAGATCGCCAGCAGCACCAGCCCTACGCCACCGACCGTGGCCAGGCCCATGTCGAGGCGGCCGATACCGCGCAGGACCATCTGGCCCAGGCCGCCGACGGAAATCATCGAGGCGATCACCACCATTGACAGGGACAGCATCAGGGTCTGGTTGAGGCCGGCCATGATGGTCGAGGTGGCCAGCGGCAGCTGCACGCGGGTCAGCATCTGCCGTGGGGTGCAGCCGAAGGCACGGGCGGCCTCGATCTTGTCTTCCGGCACCTGGCGAATGCCCAGGTTGGTCAGGCGCACCAGTGGCGGCAGGGCGAACACGATGGTTACCAGCACGCCGGGCACGTTGCCGATGCCGAACAGCATCACCACCGGTACCAGGTAGACGAAGGCCGGCAGGGTCTGCATGGCGTCGAGCAGCGGGCGGATGATGCGCTCCAGGCGGTCGCTGCGGGCACACAGGATGCCCAGCGGTATGCCGATGACCGCGCAGAAGAACACCGAGGTCAGCACCAGCGCCAGGGTGGTCATGGATTCGGCCCATACGCCGATCAGCCCTAGCAGGGTCAGGATGACGAAGCACAGCACGGCCATGCGCTTGCCGGCCAGCTGCCAGCCCAGCAGCGAGGAGAGGATGATGCCGATGGTGGGTGGGATGCTCTGCAGGGTGAACTCGATGCCATTGAGCACCTGGTCGATCGGCCAGCGGATGGCGCGGAACACCTCGCGGAAGTTGTGCACCAGGAAGTTCAGGGTGGCGGTGACCCAGTCGCCCAAGGGGATGGTGGCCGCCTGGAATGGGTCGAGAATGCTGAATTCGGACATGAGGGTGTACCTCTGGGTATTAGTGGCGGCTCAGGGTCTGCAACAGCTCGTTCTTCGACAGCGTGCCCTTGAAGGCGCCCTGGCGGTCGAGCACCGGTACCGGGTACGGCAGGTCGGCCGCCACCCCGAGCACTTCGTGCAGTGGCGTGTCGGTGTATACCGGGCACTGCTCGTGCAGGCTGTAACGCTCACTGGCGGTAGCGCCGTTGGCGTCGGTGTCGACCACGCCCAGCAACTGCCCGCGGTCGTCGACCAGGTAGCCGAACGGCACGCCGGCCTGGAAGCTCGGGGCCTTGCCGTTGACCTTGCACACCACCGCCGGGTCGAACTTGGCCACATCACCGGCCTTGAGCACCCGCGAGCTGTCGAAGCTCTTGAAGAAGGTGCGCACGTAGTCGTTGGCCGGCTGGTTGATCAGCTCCTGCGGGGTGCCGATCTGCACCACGCGGCCACCTTCCATGATCGCGATGCGATGGCCGATGCGGATGGCTTCCTCGATGTCGTGGGAAATGAAAATGATGGTGCGCTGCTGCTCGGCCTGCAGGCGGATCAGCTCGCCCTGCATCTCGCTGCGGATCAGCGGGTCGAGCGCGGAGAACGCCTCGTCCATCAGCAGGATCGCCGGGTCGTTGGCCAGGGCCCGGGCCAGGCCTACACGCTGCTGCATGCCGCCAGACAACTGGTGCGGGTAGCTGTTTTCATGGCCGGCCAGGCCAACCTGGCTCAATGCTTCACGGGCGCGGCTGTGGCGTTCGGCCTCCGCTACGCCGGCAATTTCCAGGCCGAACGCGGTGTTTTCCAGCACGCTCATGTGTGGCATCAGTGCAAATGACTGGAACACCATGCCCATTTCCTTACGGCGCACATCCAGCAGAGCTTTGTCGGAGAGCCCGGTGATTTCCTTGCCGTTGAGGTGAATGCTGCCGGAGGTGGGCTCGATCAGGCGGTTGAACAGCCGCACCATGGTCGACTTGCCCGAACCGGACAGGCCCATGATGACGAAGATTTCGCCACGCTTGACGGAAAAGCTTGCATCGAACACGCCGACGACGTGGCCGGTCTTGCTGAAGATTTCGTTCTTGTCGGCCCCCTTGCGGAGCATCTCCATGGCCATGTTCGGGTTGGGACCGAACACTTTGAAGATGTTTTTTACCGAAAGAATCTCATCGGCATGGCTCATACGACCCTCTTTATTATGCTTATTAACCAATCTTTCAACTTCGCACTTTCAATAAGGCGGGTAGAGATCAGTGCGAGTACGCTTGGCAGTCCGTTCAAATTCGAACGTGAGTCAAAACCGGCACGCAGAATGTCCTGCTTCAAAATTGTCCGACTATCGATGTCTCGAATGTCGCGCCGTGGGTTCAACGTTAGGCCTTGAACCAGAGCGGGTCCAACGACATTTGTTTCACGCAAACCATTACCTGAAGTTATCAATCAGGGCCTGAGCCCCGAGCCACAGCCTGGCGCAGTGCGCTTGAATGCAGGCGCAGCCTTGTGCAGCGAAGAGACCGGCTCATACACTTGAGCCATGGGTGCCTGTAGGGGCCCTTTCGCAGCACAAGACTGCTCCTACAAAGGACCTGCACCCCACCGACATGGTCAGACACTCCGAACCCGATCAGACGCTGATCAAGATGCCCTCGCTGCGTGCGGTCAAAGTCTTCGTCGCCGCCGCCAAGTACCAGAACTTCACCCGCGCCGCCGAGGCGCTGTGCGTGACCCAGGCAGCGGTCAGCCGGCAAATCCGCGAACTGGAAACCTACCTGGGCGCCGAGTTGTTCACCCGCGTGGGCCGTGCGGTGGAGCTGACGGTGGCCGGCTCGATCTTCTTCGATGCGGTGCAGTTGTCGTTCGTCAACATTTCCCAGGCTGCCGAGCGCATTCGCAGCAACACCAACAGCAAGCAGGTGGTCACCCTGTGCTGTTCGCCGGCCTTCGCCGCCTTGTGGATGGGGCCGCGGATGCCGAGGTTCTTCGATGAGAACCCGGACATCGACATCAACCTGGTGACCACGCAGAACTTCCTGGCCATGGAGCCCGGGGTGCGCCCGGACATCTACATCACCAAACTGGGCAAGGTGCAGGCGGGCTACAGCTCGCACCAGCTCAACCACGACGTGATCTACCCGGTGTGCACGCCGCTGTACCTGGCGCAGCACCCAGAGGTGCGTACCCTGCAGGGGCTGCGTGATGGCACGTTGTTGAACCTCAGCCCTTATGGCCGCTCGCAGGTGGCCGAGCACGTGGACTGGAACGTCTGGCTGGCGTTCCATGACATCGACCTGAAAAGCCGCGCCAACACCGGCCCGCACTTCTTCAATGCCAACGATTACAACCTGCTGGTGCAGCTGGCCCTGGGTGGCCAGGGCGTGGCGCTGGGCTGGCACCACCTGGTAGAGCCGCTGGTGGCCCAAGGGCTGCTGGCAAGGCCGGTGGAAGAGGAACTGGTGCTCAAGGATACCTTCCACTTCCTGGCGTTCAACGAAGACAAGGACCATGACTCCAGTTGCTGCCGCTTGCGGGACTGGTTGCTGGCGGAGTTTCAGCCGTTGCTGGAGTCGTTGCGTACCCGCTGAATATCAGTTGCCTGTGCTGGCCTCTTCGCGGGCACGCCCGCTCCCACAGGTACTTCATCGCCCTTCAGGCTGGTGATATCCCTGTGGGAGCGGGCATGCCCGCGAAGAGGCCGGTACAGGCAACCCGGAACCGCCCACTTCACTGCACCGGCAGGAAGTTCATCAACAGCAGGCTCTGCGCATAATTCAATCCAATCCGCCTGTACCGCTCATCCAGCAACTCCGCCAGCAAATCCAGCCGTGCCACGATCTTGCCGAACTCAACGGCAAAACTCAGGTTGCTGCCCTCTTCCGAGATTTCGTTGGAGAACAACAGCAGCACGCCATTGGCATCCTGCCGCTGGCTCAGCATCCAGGTGGCCTTCTCGATATTGCGCGCCGCGTTGTTGATGAACAGCGGGTCGATGGTATCGGTCATGTAGAACTCGGTACGCCCGCCGTGCGCGGTGATCAGCATGCTGCCGATGGCGTAGATGAAGGCACCGACCCGGTCACCGCGAAACTCGGGGCTCAGGGCATAGCTCAAGGCTGCCAGGTCGCGACGGTTGCCCAGTTGCGGCAAGGGCTGGCGTTGTTCGATGGCGATACGGATCTGCCGCTCGGCAGTGGCCGCGTCCACGTAGCCGGACAGCTTCCACTGGTTGGGGTTGCGCAGGTAAAGCTTGTTCATCAGCAGGTACAAGCTCTGCAGGTTGTCGCGCATGGACAGCGTGGCCAGGCGGTCGACGCTGGTCTGGAACAGTTCGCTGGGCTTGCCGTTGCCGAGCTGGTTGACCATGTCGCGACCCTGCTGCTGGGTGCAGGCGCACAGGCACGTGAGGGTGCCTGCCAATAGCAGGCGGAGGAAGAATTCTGGCTTGCTTGCAACCATCGGCACCGGGTCGATATTCGGCGGCCGCACCGGGGATCAGTGTGGCCTGGCCAAGCATAGAGCCCGGAAATTGGAAAAAGTGCGGTGATCGGGGTTATGGATACCTGTGCCGACCTCTTCGCGGGTAAACCCGCTCCCAAAAGATCACCACATATCTTGAAAACTGCGCAGTACCTGTGGGAGCGGGTTTACCCGCGAAGAGGCCGGCACAAGCAACACATGGATCACATGGATCACATGGCGTGACGCAACATCTCCACCACCTGCGCATGCAGCGCCGGGTCACCACAGGCCACCACGCAACCGCCATTCTGCGCGCTGCTGCCATCCCACGCCGTGATCACCCCTCCCGCCCCTTCGATGATCGGCATCAGCGCCTGCACGTCATACGGCTGCAGGCTCGCCTCGACGATCACGTCGACAAACCCGGAAGCCAGCATGCAGTAGGCATAGCAATCGCCACCGTAGCGCATCAGGCGCGCCTTGCCGGCAACGGCTTCGAATGCAGCCTTGCGCGCGGCGGTATCGAACATGTCCGGGGTGGTGCACATCAGCGTGGCCGAGGCCAGGTCGGCACAGGCGCGGGTCTGCAATGGCGTACCGCTGCGCCAGGCGCCTTCCGGTGTGCCGACAAAGCGTTCGCCGGTGAACGGCTGGTTCATCACCCCTACCACCGGGCGCGTGCCGTCGTTCAGGGCAATCAGCGTGCCCCACAGCGGCAGGCCGGTGATGAAGGCACGGGTGCCGTCGATCGGGTCGAGCACCCAGGTCAGCGGGCTGCTGCCGACTGCCACGCCGGCTTCTTCACCGAGGATGCCGTGCTCGGGATAGCGGGCCTGGATCAGCTCGCGCATGGCGTCCTCGGCTGCCTTGTCGGCCACGGTCACCGGGTCGTACAGGCGCCCCCCCTTGTCCTCGACGTCCAGGCTGGCGCGAAAGTATGGCTTGATCGCCACGGCAGCAGCATCGGCCAGCTGCTCGGCGAAGGCGCGGAATTCACCGATCTGTTCAGCACTCAGGGACATGGGGCGGGCCTCGTGAAAATGATGGGGCCCGCATCATACCCGACACACCGTGCCGCGCCAGCCTCCGTCGGCCGCTCATGCGGCCCTGCGCGGTCTAGACTGAACAAGACCAGACACCGGGGGGCTGCCACACGTGGAGGTGTGAGATGAGCCAGTTCAAGCGTCTGTTCGTCATGCTCGGCCCGCAGATGCGCCACACGCCAGCGCTGCAACGCGCTGCGGCGTTGGCGGAATCCAGCGGTGCCTTGCTGGATATCAACGTGTTCGTCGACGATGTCGACACCTTCGGTTTGATGAGCGATAGCCGCGAGCGTGAGCGGCTGCTCAGCGACAACCGCCAATGGCTGGCGGACGAAGCCGAACAACTGGCCAACGCCGGCCTGGATGTGTCTACCGAACTGCTGCTGACCCGCGACCCGCTGGGCAGCGTGCTGGAGCGGGTGGAACGGCTGGGTTGCGACCTGCTGATCAAGGACGTGCAGCACGAACCGGTGCTCAAGCGCCTGCTGGTAACGCCACTGGACTGGCAGTTGCTCAAGGACAGCCCGGTCGCCGTGCACCTGGTCAGCGATATCCGCCTGCCCCTGCCCCGGCAGATTGCCGCCGCGGTGGACCTGAACAGCCATGGCGCCGGCGAGCACCTGGATGAGCAGGTGATCCACTGTGCCCATGCCCTGGCCCTGCAGTGCAATGCCGAGCTGCACCTGCTGCATGTGTGCGACGCGGCCAAGACCCACATTGCCGACTTCGGCGCCGGCACAGTGACCATGCCAGGCTTCGATGTCAGCGTGCGGACCGCGCAGCGGGCGGCGTTCAACCGGCTGGGCGACCACCACCAGATCCCGCTGGAGCGCAGGCACTTCCTGGAAGGGGCCGCGATCAAGGTGATTGCCCAGTTCGTCGGGCACAGCCGGGCGGATGTGATCGTGATGGGCAGCCACCGGCATGATGCCATGCAGACGTTCCTGGGCGGGACCACGGCGCATGTGCTGGAGCATCCGCTGTGCAATGTGCTGGCGATCAAGGCGGTTCGTTGAGTGCTGGTGTACCTGCACCGGCCTCTTCGCGGGTGAACCCGCTCCCACAGGTACCCCACTGACCTCAGGCCTGGTGAACCCCCTGTGGGAGCGGGTTTACCCGCGAAGAGGCCAACACGGATTTCACCCTTGGTATCTGGTACACCAGTGCCACACAAAAAGAATGCATTTGATAATGATTCGTAGTAGTTTCTCGGCGCTTGCCCACCCTACCCTCAGCGCCCTACTCCAGGATCGTACCGTCGATGCGTCGCACGTTCGTTTCGCTTTGTGTGCTTCATGCTGTCTCCCCACTGGCCTTTGCCGAGCCTGAACCGCTCGGCGAACCCGCCCAGATCGAACTCCAGGCCCTGAACATCACCAGCAGCGCCGACAGCGAACGTGCCGATGGCCCGGTCGAGGGCTACAAGGCTACTCGCTCGGCCAGCGCCACCCGCACCGACACCGCCCTGCACGAAACCCCGCAATCGGTCAGCGTGGTGCCCAAGGATGTACTGGAAGACACCGGCGCCACGCGCCTGCAGGACGGCCTGGACTACGCCGGCGGTGTCGGCCGCGCCAACAACTTCGGCGGCCAGGGCCTGACCACCTTCACCGTGCGTGGCTTCACCACCGGGGAGTTCTACCGCAACGGTTTCCCGATCAACCGCGGCTACCCCAACGCCCCCGACGCCAACACCGTTGAGCGCCTGGAAGTGATCCGTGGCCCGGCCAGCAGCCTGTACGGCCGTGGCGACCCCGGCGGCACCTTCAACGTGGTCAGCAAGCAGCCGCTGCCAGAGCCGAAAGTCACCCTGGGCAGCCAGTTCGATGACCAGGGCATGCACCGCGCGACCCTGGACGCCACCGGGCCGCTGAACCAGGACGGCTCGCTGGCCTACCGCCTGAACCTGCTGGGCGAAGGCGGCGAAAGCTTCCGTGACGACGTGGAAAGCGAGCGCTATGACGTGGCGCCGGTGCTCAGCTGGCAAGTCAACGACAGCACGAAGATCGTCTTCGAGGGCGATTTCATGCGCAACAACCACCCGCTGGACCGTGGCCTGACCCGCTACGCCACCCAGACTGGCAGCGCCTCGCGCGACACCTATATCTGGGAAAAAGGCAGCGACAACCTTCTGCACAACGACAACAACATGGCTCAGGTGCGTTTCGAACACCTGCTCAACGATAACTGGACGCTGGGTGGCGGGTTCCAGTTTCTGGATGGCTCGCTCAAGGGTAATGCTGTCGAAGCCAATGGCGCACCCGCAGACGGCCGCACGCTGCAGCGAAACTTCAACTATCGCAAGCTGGAGTGGACTGATCGCGATTGGCAACTGAACCTGACCGGGCATTTCGATACAGGAGCGTTCAGCCACACCCTGCTGACTGGCATCGAGTACGAAGACTACGACTACAGCTCTATCATCCGACGATCCACGGCCTCCTACCCAATCGACATCTACAACCCGGTACTGGGCCAGCCAAGGCCGGCATTAGCTACAGTGCCTACAACCTGGGATACAGAAAACCTGAAAACCTGGGCCTTCTTCATCCAGGACCAGGTGGCCCTTACCGAGCGCCTGAAGGCGTTGGCCGGTGTGCGCTTCGAACGTTTCGAGCATGATTACGACGACAAGCGGCCCGCAAACCGCGACTTCAGCAAGGGCGAAAACGGCGTCACCCCGCGCTTTGGCCTGATCTACGACCTGACCGATACGGTTGCCGTCTATGCCAATACCGCCCGTTCATTTAAGCCCAACAGCGGCGCCAGCCTGCAAGGTTCGGGCTTCGACCCGGAGAAAGGCAAGTCGTATGAGCTGGGTGTGAAATGGGAAGCGCCGGACCGTCAACTGAGCGTTGACGCGGCGATCTACCACATCGTCAAGGAAAATGTGCTGACACGCGACCCGGCGGACCCCAACTACAACCTTGCCGCTGGCGAAGTACGTAGCCGTGGCCTGGATATCAACGTTGCCGGAAACCTGACACCGGAGTGGCGTGTGATCGGTGGTTATGCCTACGTTGACGCTGAAGTGACCAAGGACAACCGCCTGCCCTCTGGCACCCGGCTGGCGAACATTCCAAGGAACAGCTTCAGCCTACTCAACACCTACGAATTCCAGGACGGATTGGCTAAAGGCCTTGGTCTGGGGGTTGGGGTGAAGTACGTCGATGACCGCAATGGCCAAACAGAGGCAGTGACTTACAACATGGACCGGTACACCGTTGTCGACCTGCTGGCCTTTTACAAGGTCAACGACAACATTCGCCTCAACCTGGACCTGAAGAACCTGTTCAACAAGGAATACGACGAGGGAGCATTCAACTTCTACGCCTACCCAGGAGCGCCGCGGACAGTGCAAGCTGGGGTTTCGTATACCTTCTGACAGTTAATGGGGCTGCTTTGCAGCCCATCGCAGGCAAGCCAGCTCCCACCTCGACCGCATCGTCCCAGCCATACGCAGTCTCTTTAGGGGCCAGCGCAGATCCAAAGAGCTGCACGGTCCCTGTGGGAGCTGGCTTGCCGGCGATGGGCCGCAAAGCGGCCCCCCGGTCTCAGAACCCTTTGCTGTAGAACAGCGAGTACGACTCGATGCCGTCGTTAGGCTGCTTGAGCCCCGCGTTGGAGTAGTGCATCGCGCGGATCCCCACCTTCTGCTCCCCCGGCAGTTTCAGGCCGAAGCCGATGCGGTCTTCGAAGTTGACCGACGAGCCCAGGCGCTGGTCGCCCACGTCGGTCTTGGAAAACGCTGCCAGGCCAATGCCGGCTTCGATGTACGGGGTATAGGTGAAACCGCTGAACTCGTAGGTGAACACCGGGCTGAACGACAGCGAGTGCGCGCCACTGGCCTCACCGCCTTCCCAATAGGTGTAGGCCGCATCCCAGTACCCGGTCAGATGACCGGTGCTGCTTTCCAGCCATTTCTTGTCCCAGTCGAACGACAGGCCGATACGGTAGGTCATGTCACCTTGGCCAGTGGCGCCAACGGCACCGCTCACCTGTGCTGCCTGGGCCAGATTCGCCCCGGCAAAGGCCAGCACTGCAGCAGCCAGCGAAGCTGCTAGACGGGTTTTCATCAATGACTTCTCCTGATGGTCTATACGGCAAGTGGGGGCTTGGGCCCCTCGATCTTATGTGGTGACCGGTTGCATCCAGACCGGTCACACGAAGTAATACTTTTCTGATTATCGACCAGATAAACAGAAAGTTGAAAGTGAATTGCCACCATTGGCTAATACCCTGCGCCAGCATCTGCCATGCCGAACAGCAGCGGTCAGTCGTATTCGGCCTCTTCGTGTTCGCCCAGCAGGCGCCTTTGCCTGGGGGTGGCCTCCTCCAGCACCTGCGGGTTGAAACGCCAGTTCAGGTACGGCGAAAACTTCTGCGCGACCATGCGCCGGCCATAGTGCACTTGCAGCATGTCGCGCTCGCGTGACTGGGTGCAGTTGGCCCCGCCGCTGTGCCAGACATCGCTGCGAAACACCAGCGCGTCCCCTGCCTTGCACAGCACCGGCTGGGCCTCACAGCCCTGCCAGTGTTGCTCGCCAGCCTGTGGTTGCCGCGCCGCGCGGTGGCTGCCGGGCACAATCCAGGTCGGCCCGATGTGATGGTCGATATCGCTGAGGTACAGCTGCGCAGTCAGGATCTGCGGGGGCTGGGTGAAGTCGCCGCGCTCGCTGAGCCAGTCGGGCAACTGCATGGGCAGATGGTCCAGGTGCAGGGCCACGCCGGGGTAACCCGGGTGGCTGCGCCAGGCGGTCTGGCCGATCACATGGCAGTCGGCGCCCAGTGCCGCTTCGGCCAGGGCAATCAGCGGCGGCAGGTCGAGAAAGGGCAACCACAACGGGTTGCGGTTGAACACGCACTTGTAGTGTTCCAGCAGCCCCTGGTAATCCCAGTGGATGGGCTGCAGGTCATCGATGGCGCAGCGCAACAAGGCGATACGCAAGGGTTCGAGCACACCGGGGAGCAACACATAGCCCCGCTCGTCCAACATCTCCAGCTGAAGGTCCAGGCTCATGGCGATGCGCTCCTTTCAGGCAGGAGCACATCCGTACTCCTGCCCGTTTTTCCATCAACGCCAGTTCAGGTTCACGGTTGCGGGGGTCTTGCCATTCACGGTCACCAATTGCTGCACCGTCTCACCCTGGGCGTTGCCAGTCACTTTGTATTTGCCGGGAGGCAACTGCACATACAGCAGCGGCCCGGCATCCGTAAGGCTGAGCACGGGCTGGCCCTGTGCATTCTGGATGTCGACGGTGGCACCGCTCTGGAACTTGCCTTCCGGGCCGGTGGAGAGTTCCACGTGCAGGTCATAGCCCGGGGTCTTGCGCAGGGCGTTGGCTTCATCCTGGCCGATGCCGCCTTGCAGGTAGCGGACGCCGTTCTGCTCCTGCTGTTGCAGTTGCACGGCCTGCATGTCGATGGGGGCATTGAGGTCGGCGGCGGCCGCCAGGGTCCATGGCAGCGCCAGGGTGATCAGCAGCGCCGCGCCGAGGGCATAGTGATGGTTACGCATGGTACGACCCTCCTTTCGAGGATGGCTTACCTATTATCTGATCCTTCGGGCGTAACGGCGTTCGTGCTGATGCATGGTCGTCTTGATGAAATTCGCATCAATGGTGTGAATATTGTGCTGGAACATCAGGTTGCGCGCCCTTCCTCGAGCAGTTTCACGAACATGCTCAAACTGCGCGATACCGTGCCCCGGCGCCACACCAGCCAGGTCTTCAGGTAACGGAAATCCTCCGACATCGGCCAGGCACTGACGGTGCTGCAACCGGGCATGTTGTCGAGCATGCTGCGCGGCATCATCGCCAGGCCGGCGCCGGCGCTGACGCAGGCCAGCATGCCGTGGTACGACTCCATTTCGTGGATCTTGCCAGGCACTGCCTGGTCCTGCACGAACCAGTTCTCGAAGTGGTGGCGGTACGAACAGTTGGCGCGGAAGGCGTAGATGCTTTCGCCGTTGACGTCCTGGGCGCGGGTTACCGGGGCGTGGTTGAGCGGCGCGATGACCATCATTTCTTCCTCGAACACCGGCATGCCTTCCAGCGTCGGGTGCAGCACCGGCCCGTCGACGAACGCCGCCACCAGGCGGCCAGACAACACGCCTTCGAGCATGGTCCCGGACGGCCCGGTGGACAGGTCCAGGTCGACCTTGGGGTAGCGCTGGTTGTAGGCCGCCAGCAAGGCCGGGATGCGCACCGCGGCCGTGCTTTCCAGCGACCCCAGGGCGAAGGTGCCCTGCGGGTCTTCACCGGCCACAGTCAACCGCGCCTCGTGCACTAGGTCGAGGATGCGCCGGGTGTATTCGAGGAAGTTCCAGCCTGCGGGGGACAGGCGCAGGCGGCTCTTCTCGCGGATGAACAGCTCCACGCCCAGGTCCTCCTCCAGTTGCTTGATACGCGTGGTCAGGTTCGACGGCACCCGATGGATATGCTGCGCGGCGGCACTGATGCTGCCCTGCTCTGCCACGGCCTTGAAGATCTCCAGTTGCACCAGGTCCACAGCCTTTCTCCAAACGTGAATGTTTCGCTCATTATTATTCAGTTTTCATTAAAGCCATAGCCCACTAGTCTGGCGTCACGGTTCAACAACAACGAGAGTGTCCCGCCATGAGCGCGATCAGCAGCCTGACCCACGCCATCTCCCTCGACCCGTACAGCGGCGAGCAGATCGGCGCCTACCCGTTCGACACCGACGCCGCACTGGAAGCGGCGCTGCAACGCGCCAAGGTTGGCTACCGCCAGTGGCGCCAGGTGTCGCTGGGTCAGCGCAGCGAGTACTTGCTTGCCCTGGCCAGCACCCTCGAAACCAAGGCCGAAGCCTTCGCGCAAATGATCAGCCGCGAAATCGGCAAGCCTGTCGTCCAGGCCCGTGGTGAAGTCAGCAAGTGCGTCGGCCTGTGCCGCTGGTACGCCGAACATGGCCCGGCCATGCTCGCCGCCGAGCCGACCCAGGTCGAGAAAGCCCGCATCGAGTACCGCCCGCTGGGCCCGATCCTGGCCGTGATGCCATGGAACTTCCCGGTCTGGCAGGTTCTGCGCGGCGCCGTGCCGGCGATCCTGGCCGGCAACACCTACGTACTCAAGCACGCACCGAACGTGATGGGCAGCGCCTACCTGCTGGGCGAGCTGTTCAAGGATGCCGGCCTGCCGGAAGGCGTGTTCGAAGTGCTGAACGTGACCCCGGATGGCGTCACCCGCGCCATCAACGACCCACGCATCGCCGCCGTGACCCTGACCGGCAGCGTGCGTGCCGGCATGGCGATTGGTGCACAAGCCGGCGCGGCGCTGAAGAAGTGCGTGCTGGAGCTGGGCGGTTCCGACCCGTTCATCGTGCTGGCCGACGCCGACCTGGATGCCGCCGTGAAAGCTGCCGTGATCGGCCGTTACCAGAACACCGGCCAGGTCTGCGCTGCGGCCAAGCGCCTGATCGTCGAGGAAAGCATCGTTGACGAATTCACCCGCAAGTTCGTCGAGGCCACTCGCGAGCTGAAGGTCGGCAACCCGCTGGAAGAAGGTACCTACATCGGCCCGATGGCCCGTTACGACCTGCGCGACGAGCTGGATGGCCAGGTCCAGGCGACCATCGCCGAAGGCGCCACCCTGTTGCTGGGCGGCCACAAGGTCGATGGCGTGGCCAATTTCTACGCACCGACCGTGTTCGCCAACGTCACCCCGCAGATGACAGCGTTCAAGCAGGAGCTGTTCGGGCCGGTGGCGGCGATCATCAGCGCACGTGATGCGGAGCATGCGGTGGAGCTGGCCAACGACAGCGAGTTCGGCCTGGCCTCGACCATCTACACCGCCGACTACGCGCTGGCCGAGCGCATGACCGCGGCGCTGGATACCGGCGGCGTGTTCATCAACGGCTATTGCGCTTCCGACCCCCGCGTGGCGTTTGGCGGGGTGAAGAAGAGCGGCTTCGGGCGTGAGCTGTCGCACTTTGGTGTGCGTGAGTTCACCAATGCCCAGACGGTGTGGCTGGACCGTAACTGATTCATGACCCTGGGGCTGCTTTGCAGCCCTTTCGCGACACAAGGCCGCTCCCACAGGAAATTGCGTTTCCCCTGTGGGAGCGGCCTTGTGTCGCGAAAGGGCCGCAATGCGGCCCCAGGGCCTCAATCCCGAACCTGGTCCTTGACCCAGTCCAGCATCCCCCCCGGCACGATCAGTTCATGCCGCGCCCGCGAACAGGCGGTATACAACCCCGCCAGCATCCGCGCCCGCTCATTGCGGTTCCCCGCCACCTGCGGCACTACCATCAGCTCCGGCGACACCATTACCCGGGCGAACTCCATGTTCTTCACATCCCGCACCCGCCCCAGGAACAGCTTGGGCGCCTTGTCCCAACGGTAACGGCTCTTGGCCCTGGCAAAGTGCTCTGGCGTGTAGCCCTTGCGCAGCATGTTGGCCACGGCGACGAACGCCTTGTCATCACCCTTGTCCTGCTCCAGCGCCTGCCAGCTGGCATAGCGGAACAGCATCGGGTGACGCGGCCGGGTGCCATGGCGGTACAGCTCGATGCAGTCTTCGACGAACAGCTCGAAGTCCTTGCGCGCGCTTTTCAGCAGCACGAACGGCACGCCCTGGTGGGTCAGGCGCTGGAACCAGCCAAACAGGCCCCATTCATCGTCGACGATCAGCGCCGTGGGCTGTTCCGGCACCGTCACCGCATCGAAGAAGCTGACCCGCGTGTAATGCTCGGCGCTGCCGCTGAAGGCTGCCTGGATCGCCGCCGGGTGGGCCTGGATCAGCGGGTTGAGCACGTTGTCCATCGCCGGGCCGGCCCGCAGCGAGTGGTCGATGTAACGCTGGCGGATGAAGCCGCCATGGTGCGCGCTGAGGCCGTTGAGGTTCTGCAGCTCGTCACCCAGGGCAATGATCGACTGCGGGCTGCGGTCGAGCACGGCAAGCATCGGTGCCGACAGCTCGTGGGCCTCGTCGACGATGACATGGGTGTAGCGGCTGTCGATCACATGACCAGTCAGCGACAGCAGTTTGACCCGGTGGTAGTCGCGCACCGGCAACTGGATTTCCCGTGCCGACGGGCGAATCAGCTCCTGCCAGTACACCCGTGCCTTTTCCAGCAACACTTCCTGGTCCAGTGGCGTGGTCCCCGGCCCGGCCCAGGGCAGGTGGTGCAACTGCAGCTGGGTGTCGGCGCTGTGGCAGAACGTGCGCACCGCGCGGATGCACAAGGCAACCACATCGCGCGCGGCGAGCGGGCCGATGTCGGGGATGGCCAGCCAACGTACCACCTGCGCATCCTGCGGGCGCCACGAAAGCTTGGTGCGATACGGGTCGCGCAGGCGCCAACCATTGCTGGTGAGGTCGCGGTTGAGCAGCTCGTCGGCCAGCTGGCCGAAGGTCAGTGCAGTGTAGGCGGCGGCATCCTTGACTCGCGCCTGCAGCGCGCGCAGCTGGCCTTCGGTCAACGCCAGCAACAGCGTGCGCTGCGGCTCGAGCAAACGGGCGAACTGGTGAATCAGGAAGGTCTTGCCGGTGCCGGCAAAGCCCTGTACCGCCACCGACTCATCGATGCCACTGAGGAATTCGCGCAGCAGGCGGTTCTGTTGGTCGCTGAGCATCAGGTCGCTGGCCAGTGACGGCAGGTACACCGGGTGCAGCGGGGTTGCCCGCTGGCGGTAGCTGTCGGCGAACTGGAAGTTCCACTGGCCCTCGGCGTCCAGCAGCTCGTCGGCCTGGTACTCCACCTCGGTCGACAGCAGTGCGATACCGTTTTCGCCCAGCATGCCCAGGCCCATGGCGAAGGCTTCGCGATCGAAGTGCTGCGCCACCTGGCCCTGGAAGCGCCCCGGCGCGGCGCTTTCGACCTCGTTGGCAATGCGCACTATTTCGGCAAAGCGGCGTTCCTGCGCATCCGCCGAGGCGGTGGCGGGTTGGCGCGGCAGGTTCTGCACGAACAGCACGGCGGCGGCGTCGAGGACGCTGGCGGTGGTGAAGAAGTCGGTGGTGGGCTCGCTGGCGAGGCGGTCGGCCTGGTCGCTGGGCAAAGGCAGGTAGAACATCGGCACCTCGGGTGGAATCAGGGCGGCACGATAGCAATTTTCGCTGTGGAATGCTGGGTTGTGTATTGCCTGGGCCGGCCTCTTCGCGGGTGAACCCGCTCCCACAGGGACCTCACAACGCCTGGCACTGAGGTGATCCTGTGGGAGCAGCTACACCACCAGATTCAGCCCCTGCCCCGCTTCAAGGTCTCGCTGGGAAACTCCTTGAACAACTGCCGGTAACTCTCTGAAAACCTTCCCAAATGCCAGAAGGACCAACGCATCGCCACCTCGGCCACCGTCACTTCACCGCCATGCAGCAGATCGCGCCGCGCACCGTTCAGCCGGCGCAGGCGCAACCAGTGCGCCGGCGGCATCCCGGTATACGCCTTGAAGGCTTGCTGCAACTGACGCAAGGAAACCCCGGCAGCATCCGCCAGCTCCACCAGGTTAAGCGTCTCCTCCGGGCAATCGGCCGCCCACTCGCTCACCCGGCGCATGATCGCCCGTTCCTCGTCACGCCGGCCCAATGCCACGCCCTGCAGGCGCTGGCAGGCGTTGTCGAGGATGAACAGGCAGTCTTCCAGCAGTTGCTCCGCCAGGGCCTGCCCCTGCAGCGGGCAATCCGCCTGGCCCAGGCGGGTCAGTGTCGCGCTCAGCCAGCTGCCGAACAGCGCGTTCTGGCCGCTGCCCAGCGGCACCATGAACAACCCTTCCAGGCGCTGCGGGTCCAGCCCATGGCGGGCCAGGAAGGCCTGGTCGAACACGACCGCCACTTCCTGGTAGTTCTCCGGGGTGATCCAGATGTTGCGGCTCTGTTCGTTCAGCAGGTACAGGCTGTTCTCGCTGCGGTCGAAGCAGAACGCCAGCGAACCGCTGGGTGCGCGGAAAAACTGCTCCACCCGGGTGTTCAGCCGCTCCTCGTATACCTCCACCCCGTCCAGCCCCAGGCAACGCAGCTCTCCGCTGAAATGCCCGGGCGACATCTGCCGGTACTGCTGCTGCCAGCCAGGGGTGGCACGTACTTGTTCGGTCACGTCGGTGGTGTGGAAAGCCTGGACTTGCAGGGCATTGGCGGTTGTCACGCTCGGTCCTAGTTGCACTCTTTTGGTGCATTCATTGCCGGAGAAAGTGGATAGATCAGCCATGCGGGCTGCGACCAAGATAGTCTCCAGCGCGTCACCTGGGAAGCGGGACGCCTTCGAAACCGTAGAACGGTTTACGCTGGCACGCCTGCTCCCACACTAAAACCCAACCAAGAGGTCTGTATGAACGCCCCCTTCGATCAGCTGTCCACCTGGCTGAAAGAACACCGGATCACCGAAGTCGAATGCGTGATCAGCGACCTGACCGGCATCGCCCGCGGCAAGATCGCGCCCACCGCCAAGTTTCTCCATGAGCGTGGCATGCGCCTGCCCGAGAGCGTGCTGCTGCAGACGGTCACCGGCGACTACGTTGACGATGACATCTACTACAACCTGCTCGATGCCGCCGACATCGACATGGTCTGCCGCCCAGACCCGAGCGCCGTGTACCAGATCCCGTGGGCGATCGAGCCGACCGCGATCGTGATCCACGACACCTTCGACAAGCAAGGCAACCCCATCGAGCTGTCGCCGCGCAACGTGCTGAAGAAAGTGCTCAAGCTGTATGCCGACAAAGGCTGGCAGCCGATCGTGGCACCGGAGATGGAGTTCTACCTGACCCAGCGCTGCGAAGACCCGGACCTGCCACTGCAAGTGCCGCTGGGGCGTTCCGGCCGTGCCGAAAGCGGCCGCCAGTCGTTCTCGATCGATGCCGCCAACGAATTCGACCCGCTGTTCGAAGACGTCTACGACTGGTGCGAGATCCAGGGCCTGGACCTGGACACGCTGATCCATGAAGACGGTCCGGCGCAGATGGAGATCAACTTCCGCCACGGCGACGCCCTGGACCTGGCCGACCAGATCACCGTGTTCAAGCGCACCATGCGTGAAGCCGCGCTCAAGCACAACGTGGCCGCCACCTTCATGGCCAAGCCGATCACCGACGAGCCCGGCAGTGCCATGCACCTGCACCAGAGCGTGGTCGACATCGCCACCGGCAAGCCGATCTTCGCCAATGAAGACGGCAGCATGAGCCAGCTGTTCCTGTACCACATCGGCGGTTTGCAGAAGTACATCCCCAAGCTGCTGCCGATGTTTGCGCCCAACGTCAACTCGTTCCGCCGCTTCCTGCCGGACACCTCGGCACCGGTGAACGTCGAGTGGGGTGAAGAAAACCGCACCGCCGGCCTGCGCGTGCCCACCTCCAGCCCCGAGGCGATGCGCGTGGAAAACCGCCTGCCGGGCGCCGATGCCAACCCGTACCTGGCCATCGCCGCCAGCCTGCTGTGCGGCTACCTGGGCATGATCGAGCGCATCGAGCCCAGCGCCCCGGTGCAGGGCCGAGCCTACGAGCGGCGCAACCTGCGCCTGCCGATCACCATCGAGGACGCCCTGCAGCACATGGAAGACTGCGAGACCGTGCAGCAGTACCTGGGCAAGCAGTTCGTCCAGGGGTACGTGGCGGTCAAGCGTGCCGAACATGAGAACTACAAGCGCGTGATCAGCTCGTGGGAGCGTGAATTCCTGATGCTGAGCGTCTGACTTTTTCGCGGTACCTGTGGGAGCGGGTTTACCCGCGAATGCTGTGGTGCATTCAACGACGTATTCGCGGGTAAACCCGCTCCCACAGGGCACGAGCCCCTGCACCGAACTCCAAGAACAAGACCAACGAGGTGTCCCCATGCGTCATCTGCAAGCCCTGATCCCCGCCGCATTCACCCTGCTGTTCGCCACCACCACCCAGGCGACCCCCTCGGTCAGCGTGTACAACTGGACCGACTACATCGGCGACACCACCGTGGCCGACTTCCAGGCCAGCAGCGGGATCAAGGTGGTCTATGACGTGTTCGACTCCAACGAAACCCTGGAAGGCAAGCTGCTGGCCGGGCGCACCGGCTATGACGTGGTGGTGCCATCCAACCACTTCCTTGCACGCCAGGCACAGGCCGGTGCCTTCCTGCCGCTGGACCGCAGCAAGCTGCCCAACTGGCAGCACCTGGACCCCAAGCTGCTCAAGCAGCTTGAGCAGAACGACCCTGGCAACCAGTACGCCGTACCCTACCTGTGGGGTACCAACGGCATCGGCTACAACATCGACAAGGTCAAGGCGGCCCTGGGCGTCGACCATATCGATTCATGGGCGGTGCTGTTCGAGCCCGAGAACCTGAAAAAGCTCAAGCAGTGCGGCGTGGCGTTCATGGACTCGCCCGATGAACTGTTCCCGGCCGTGCTCAACTACCTGGGCATGGACCCGCGCAGCGAAAAACCGGCCGACTACGCCAAGGCGGAAGCCCGCCTGCTCGAACTGCGCCCCTACATCACCTACTTCCACTCCTCCAAGTACGTTTCCGACCTGGCCAATGGCGATGTCTGCGTGGCCTTCGGCTACTCCGGCGACGTGTTCCAGGCCGCCAACCGCGCCGTGGAGGCGAAAAACGGCGTAAAAGTCGCCTACAGCATTCCCAAGGAAGGCAGCAACCTGTGGTTCGACCTGCTGGCCATCCCCAAGGACGCCAACAACCCCGAACAGGCCCTGGCGTTCATCAACTACCTGCTCGATCCCAAGGTGATCGCCAAGGTCAGCGCCACGGTCGGATATGCCAACGCCAACCCCGATGCCCAGGCCTACATGGACGCGTCGCTGGTGAAAAACCCCGAGATCTACCCACCCCAGGACGTGCTGGACAAGCTGTACATCTCCAGCACGCCGAGCCCGAAGATCATGCGCGTCATGACCCGTTCCTGGAGCAAGATCAAGTCCAACCGCTGAGTCGAGAACGCCCATGTCTTTCACTACCCAACACACCGCTTCGTACTATGCCGCCACGGCACGCGATGCAGCGCCCTATCCCAGCCTGGACGGCGAACTGAGCGCCGATGTGTGCGTGGTCGGCGGCGGGCTGACCGGGGTCAATACCGCCCTGGAACTGGCCGAACGCGGGCTCTCGGTGGTGCTGCTTGAAGGCCGGCGCATCGGCTGGGGCGCCAGCGGCCGCAACGGCGGCCAGTTGATTCGCGGCATCGGCCATGACGTCAGCGGCTTTGCCCGGCATGTCGGCCAGGACGGCGTGCAGTACCTGAAACAGGCCGGCATCGATTCGGTAGCGCTGGTGGCCAGCCGCATCGCCCAGTACGGCATTGCCTGCGACCTGCGCTGGGGCTTCTGCGAACTGGCCAATACCCCAGCGCAGTTCGCCGCATTCAAGGACGAACAGGACGACCTGGCCGCACTCGGTTATCGCCCTGAAACCCGCCTGGTCAGTGCCGACCAGCTGCATGAAATCGTCGCCAGCAAGCAGTACGCCGGCGGCCTGGTGGACATGGGCTCGGGCCACCTGCACCCGCTTGACCTGGTCCAGGGCGAAGCCCGCGCCGCCCACGGCCTGGGCGTACGCATCTTCGAGCAGAGCCCGGTGCTGCGCATCGAGCACGGCCCCCGCGTGACCCTGCACACAGCCCGTGGCAAGGTGCGGGCAAGCAGCCTGGTGCTGGGCTGCAACGCCCACCTCGATGAACTGGAACCACGCCTGAGCGGCAAGGTGCTGCCGGCCGGCAGCTACGTGGTGGCTACCGAGCCATTGCCCGAGTCACTGGCCAGCAGCCTGATCCCGCAGAACATGGCGCTGTGCGACCAGAAAGTCGGCCTGGACTACTACCGCCTGACGGCAGACCGGCGCCTGCTGTTCGGCGGCGCCTGCCACTATTCCGGCCGCGACCCCAAGGACATCGCCGCCTACATGCGGCCCAAGGTGCTGAAGGTGTTCCCGCAGCTGGCCAACGTGCGTATCGACTACCAGTGGGGCGGCATGATCGGCATCACCGCCAACCGCTTCCCCCAGGTCGGGCGCCTCAGCCAGCACCCCAACGTTTACTACGCCCAGGGCTATTCCGGGCATGGGCTGAACGTGACGCACTGGACGGCGAAACTGCTGGCCGAAAGCATCGCGCTCGGCCACAGCCAGGGGCTGGACGTGTTCAGCGCCGTTCCACACCTGACCTTCCCCGGCGGCAAGGCACTGCGCTCGCCGCTGCTGGCGCTGGGGATGTTGTGGTATCGATTGCGGGAGGTGTTGGGTTGAGTTGCGGCGCTCGGTCTCACAGGCGCAGAAAAACTCAAGACAAACCCTTCCAACCCCTCCAACTTTCTACCATTTCACAATCGATTGAACCTACCCACTGGCCAACTGTCGCGCACCTGCTAGCGTTGTTCTGGCCGACCTATCATGGATGCATCTTCATCATGAAATCATTGCCCCGCATTACCCTGTTGTGCGCCGCACTGCTTACCATGGCCGCCTGCTCCAGCAATCGCGTGGACCCAAAGGACTACTCCGGCTTCCTCAAGGATTACAGCCGGCTGCAGGAAACCAAGAGCCCGTCGGGTGACCCGGTGATGCGCTGGATCGACCCCAAGGTCAACGTCAACCAGTACAGCCAGGTGTTCATCGAGCCCAGCCAGTTCTACCCCAGGCCGCAGCCGACGGCGGTCATCTCGGCGCAGACGCTGCAGGAAATCACCCGCTACTTCAACGAAGCGCTGCGCCGTGAAATGGGCAGCGTGGTACCGCTGGCCAAGGGCCCCGGCCCGGGCGTGATCGTGGTGCGCCCGGCCATTACTGCGGTGTCCACCAGCAACGAGGGCCTCAAGCCCTATGAGGTCATCCCTATCGCGCTGATTTCAGCCGGTGTGAACACCGCCATGGGCGGCCGTGACCAGGAGGTTGATGTCGGCGTGGAGGCTGCGTTCCTCGATGGTGCCAGCCAGAAAGTGCTGGCCCAGGTCGTGCGCAAGGGCACGGGGCAGGATCTGGAGAACAAGACCACGCAGCTGACCCTGAATGACGTCAAGCCGGTGCTGGATGGCTGGGCCAAGGACATGCGCGCGAGCTTCCTGGAAGCGAAGCAGAAAGCCCGCTAAAGCCTCACTGGTCCATGTAGGAGCGGCCTTGTGTCGCGATGGGGCGCGGAGCGGCCCCAGATCCACGTATTCAAGGTGAAATCGCTGGGGCTGCTTCGCAGCCCTTTCGCGACACAAGGCCGCTCCTACAGTTGACCGCGTCAGCATTCGACGAAGGCAACGGCCAGGCCGCCGCGCGAAGTCTCCTTGTAGTTGGCATGCATGTCCGCCCCGGTGTCACGCATGGTGCGGATCACCCGGTCGAGCGAGATGAAGTGCTCGCCATCCCCCCGCAACGCCATCTGCACGGCGTTGATCGCTTTCACCGCAGCAATCGCGTTGCGCTCGATGCACGGCACCTGCACCAGGCCGCCAACCGGGTCGCAGGTCAGCCCAAGGTTGTGTTCCAGGGCAATCTCGGCGGCATTTTCCAATTGCGGCGGCGTAGCGCCCAGCACCTGGGCCAGGCCGGCAGCGGCCATCGAACAGGCCGAGCCCACCTCTCCCTGGCAACCAACCTCGGCTCCGGAAATCGAAGCGTTCTTCTTGCACAGGATGCCGACCGCCGCTGCCGCCAGCAGGAAGTCCACCACGTCCGCGTCGCACGCGCCCGGGTTGAACTTCATGTAGTAGTGCAGCACCGCCGGAATGATGCCAGCCGCACCATTGGTAGGCGCCGTGACCATGCGCCCGCCGGCGGCGTTCTCTTCATTCACCGCCAGGGCGAACAGGTTGACCCATTCCATGGCGCTGAGGGTGGAACCGATCACGTTGGGCTTGCCCAGTTCCTGCAGGCTGCGATGCAGCCGCGCCGCGCGGCGCTTGACGTGCAACCCGCCCGGCAGGATGCCTTCGTTGCGCAGGCCGTTGTCGACGCATTCACGCATGGCGCCCCAGATCCGCAGCAAGCCCTCGCGTACCTCGGCCTCCGGGCGCCAGGCACATTCGTTGGCCATCATCAACTGCGCCACGTTCAAGCCATGGGCCTTGCACAAGGCCAGCAACTGCGCGGCACTGTCGAACTCGTACGGCAGCACCACCGCATTCGCTTCGACGGCTGGCGCATCGATCTCGGCTTGCTCGACGATAAAGCCACCGCCCACCGAATAGTAGGTCTGGCGCAACAGGCTGCCCTGCCCGTCCATGGCTTCCAGGCTCATGGCATTGGGGTGGTACGGCAGGTTCTCGTCGAGCAGCAGCATGTCGCGGCTGTACTCGAATTCCAGCGGGTGGCTGCCATCGAGCATCAGGCAGTGCTCCTGCATCACCTGGCCAATGCGCGACTCGATGGTGGCCGGGTCGATACGATCCGGCCACTGCCCCATCAGGCCGAGCAGGCAGGCGCGATCGGTGGCGTGACCAACCCCGGTGGCCGACAGCGACCCGTACAGCCGCACCTCGACACGGCTTGCCCGGGCCAGCAGCCCCTGTTCGCGCAGGGCCTGGGCAAAGGTAGCCGCCGCCCGCATCGGGCCGACGGTGTGGGAACTGGACGGCCCGATGCCGATTTTGAAAAGGTCGAAAACACTGATAGCCATGCTAATGCCTACCCGTGCCCGGGTATGAAGCCGCAGCACGGTTATCTGGAGAAATTGAGCGGTATTGCGATTTTGCGCGATACTGCCGCGCTGGCTCATGGATGACCAACGAAACTTCCTAAGCAAGGCTTTAGTGGTACTAAACGATGCGACGACAACTCAATGGCCAGACATTCGTCTGGCTACACGTGTTCGCCTGTGCGGCCCGGCACTTGTCCTTCACCCGCTGTGCCGAAGAGCTGCACATCACCCCGGGCGCCGTCAGCCAACAGATGCGCCAGCTGGAGGAACGCCTGGGCTATCGGCTGTTCCTGCGCCGGGCGCGCGGTGTGGAACTGAGCGCCGAAGGGCAACGCCTGGCGCAGACGGTGACCGAAGCCTACGGCAGCATCGAAGCGGAACTGCTGCGCCTGGACGCGGGGGAAATCCGCGGCACCTTGCGCCTGCGCTCGATCCCGTCGTTCCTGGCCAAATGGCTCACGCCTCGCCTGCCGCGCTTTCAGCAACGCTACCCGGACATCGAGCTGCGCCTGGTGGCCGAAGACAGTGCCCAGGCGTTGACCCCGGGCGATTTCGACCTGGCCATCGACCTGAACGATGGCAGCTACCCCGGCATGCTCTCGACGCCGCTGCTGGACGAGCAGATCTTCCCCGTGTGCTCCCCCACCTTGCTGCGCGGGCGCCCGCCGCTGCACGGGCCGGCAGACCTGGCGCACTACCCGCTGCTGCACGACATCACGGCCTGGCGCGGCAGTTCGGAATATGCCGAATGGGAGTTCTACCTGGAGGGCATCGGCGCCGCCGGCCTGGATGTGCGGCGCGGGCATACCTTCAACCGCAACCACCTGACCATCGAGGCGGCGATTGCCGGCATTGGCGTGGCGATTGCCCGGCGCACGCTGCTCAACGACGAACTGGAGCGCGGGGCGCTGATCGTGCCGTTCGGGGTGCCGATCGCCAATCACAAGCGCTATGTGGTGCATTACCCGCCGGGCGGGCTGAACCAGCCGGGGGCGCGGGCGGTGCATGACTGGCTGGTGGAGGAAGCGCGGGGGTTCAGGGAGTTGCACCCGCTGAACAAGGACTAGGCCAGCCAATTGCGCTTGCACGCTGCAAATGACTCATTGAATTGGCAGGGACCCTGTGGGAGCGGCTTTAGCCGCGAACACCGGCACAGCCGGTGCCATGCACCGCGTTGGATTCTTCGCGGGTAAACCCGCTCCCACAGGGTGCGCAGAGCGCTTGCGAGATCTGTGCGTCAGTAGGCCTGCTTGCCGGTAAAGGCGCTAAGTGTGCGCACCAGAATCACGAAATCCAGCCACAGCGACCAGTTGTTGATGTACTCGATGTCCGAGTCCACCCGCTGGATCATCTGCTCGATATCCCTGGTCTCGCCCCTGAACCCACGCACCTGCGCCAGTCCGGTCATGCCAGGCTTGATATTGTGGCGGGCAAAGTAGTCGACGATGTCCTGCGAATACAGCGTGTCATGCTGCAAGGCATGCGGCCTTGGCCCGACCAGCGACATCTCCCCGGTCAGCACATTGAACAACTGCGGCAGTTCATCCAGGCTGGTGCGGCGGATGAAGGCGCCGACCCGGGTCAGCCGCGGGTCATTCTTCTGCGCCTGCCTGACCACGCCCTCTTCCGGCTGATGGACATGCATGCTCCTGAACTTCCAGATGCGGAACGCTTCCCCGGTCCAGCCGGTGCGTTCCTGGCGGAAGAACACCGGGCCGCGGCTATCGAGCTTGATGGCCAGCGCAACGGCCAGCAACACCGGCGATGCCAGCAGCAGGATCAGCGCCGCCAACACCCTGTCCTCGAGGTTCTTCAGGAACAGGCTCATGCCCGTCAGCGGTGTTTCCGACAAGGTCAGCACGGGAATGCCGGCAATTTCCCGCACGCTGTGGTTGATCAGGCGCAACGAGAAGATATCCGGCACCCAGTTCACCGCAATGCACTTGTCGAGCAACTTGAAATACACATCATTGATGACCTCGGAACCACCCAGTGGAGTCACCAGGTACACCGTGCGGATGCCGTAACGGGCCACGACATCGTCGAGCTCGGCAACATGCCCGAGTACTGGCATGCGCTGCTTGCCGTCGGCGCTTTCGCGCCCCGGCTCATCGGCGCTGTCGATCAGCACGCAGCCCAGCACACGCTCGCCGAACCAGGGGTTGTTGCTGATTTTCTGGTACAGGAAGTTGGCCAGGTCACCGGCGCCGATGATCAGGGCGTTGTCCAGGCGGGCATGGGCGGTGAAGCGCTTTTGCAATTCACGCACGGCAAAGTGCAGGAACAACTGGGCGATGTAGCCAATGATGAACAACTGCACCACCAGCAGACGCGAATAGGTTTCGCTCTGCTTGGCCAGGAAGGCCATGACCACAAGGAAGCAAAAGGTTGCCGACCAGGCCTTGAACAGCCGAAAAGCCTTGATGGAAAGGCCAACGTTGGTACGGTAGATCGCATAATGATCGTAGATGACGGCCAGGGCGCCAACCAGCAACAGCAGCATGATCACGTAATCGGAGGTGATGTAGCCAAACTGGTCGTAGATCAGGTACCAGGCAATACCGGTGACTGCAATCCCATCGAGGCCGGCCTGAATGGCGTTACTTACGCTGCTTCTTCTCTGCAGCAAGGAACGACTGCTTCTGGGCTCGAGAACCATTTCAGACCTCATCAATTTGCGCGCAGCAAGTGCCTTCCACAAACCAGCAAGACTTGACAACGGCTCATGCAAAGCCCGTGAAGCGAAATCCTGCAGCCCCAACCCATTGATCTCACTGTAGCAGCCACCCGCCATCAGTGTGCGCGGATTGTGCCGCTCATACGGGGTGTCTGGCCGCCCCTCCGTCGCGGCGGTACAGCAAGGTACGCAGCAGGAACAACGGGTTACCCACCACATAACGCATGAACAAACGCTTCGGCTCGCGCAACAGTCGGTACAGCCACTCCCCGCCCAACCGCCGCAACCACTCGGGCGCCCGGCTGACCTTGCCGCCGAGAAAATCCAGGATCGCGCCGCCGCACACGATCAGGCACGGCCCGCCAGTTGCAGCCAGCCTTGCCGCCACAACCTCCTGCCTGGGCATGCCCATGCCCAGCACGATCAGCTCCGGTTGTTGCTCCCTGGCCAGTTGCAGGTAGGTATCGACGCTGGCAAAGCCATCGTGGACCGACACTGGCACCACCCCGAACATGGCTGCGCTGCGCTGCACGGCCTGGTCCAGGTAAGGTTGCCGGGTGCCCCAGAACGCGACCCGCCGCCCACGGTAGGCGGCCAGGAGCCGAGGAATGAAGTCGGTGCCATTCATGTTGAGCCCCGGTTCAAGCCCCAGCCGGCGATACAGGATCGCCATGCCGGAACCGTCGCGCAGCAGCACGTCGGCCGCCGACAATGCCTGGTGGCAGGCGCCATCGCGCACCACCAGGTTCATTGCATGGGCATTGACGAAGCCCAGCACTGTCGCGGCTTCCGGGGCGCTCAGCCTGTCCAGCAGGCGCTGCGCGGCAGTGGTATCCACCACCACTTCCAGCTTGCCGACAAGGGTGTTCCAACGTTTCTGCCATTCAGCCATCAGTCTTCATCCCGTTTCGAACGTACCCATTCAACCTGGCGCTTGATCAGGAACCCCAGATACAAGGGGACCTTCCTTGCGGCGTAAAACGGCGCGTACAGCAGCACGGAAAACGGGATCAGTTCGCGACAGAAGCGCGCCCAGGCCAGTGCGACGGCAAGGCCGAGCAATGCCAGCGCGCAAAGGGCGATCCAGGCAGGTGCCGCCAGGCCGAACAGCAGGTACGCCAGCCAGGCCACCAGGTTGAGCCCGAGCAGGCTCAGCACCAGCAACGCCAGGGGCGGCACCAGCAGGTCCAGGGTCATGGCCAGCAAGCTGCCGTTACGCTGGGTGACTGCGGCCAGCGCACGCCTGGGCGCATCGGCCAGCATCAGGCTCAGGTGCCCATGCTCCCAGCGGGTGCGCTGGCTACCCAAGCCTTGCTGGCTGGCAGGGAACTGGCTGCTGACCACGGCCTCGGGGCAGAACACTGGCGGCTTGCCCTGCTGGCACAGGTCCAGGCCCAGTTTCACATCCTCCACCAGATGCCCGTTGGCCAGGTCGATCAAGGCCAGGTCACGCCAGCCGAACGCCATGCCGGCGCCCATCAACTGGCAAGGCAGGCCCAGCCGTGCCCAACCACGCGGGCGCACCAGGTTCTTGACCCGCCAGGCGAACTCGGCAACCTGCACTGCCAGCCCGGCCCCTGCCGATGCGTGCATCAGGTACAGCGCCTGCACCGGGCGAGCGACCTCGCGGTAGCGCCGCGCCAGGTGCTCGATCGCCCCCTCATCCACCTGGCAGTCGGCATCCACCACGATCACCACCTCGGGCGGCTGGCTGGCCAGGTGGCGCACGCCAAAATCCAGGGCGTAGCCCTTGCCGCGCAACCGCGCATCGCGGCGCTCCACCACTTCGGCACCGGCCTCGCGCGCCAGTTGCGCGGTGTCGTCAGTGCAGTTGTCCGCCACCACCAGCAAGCGGTCGCCAGGCCGCAACTGCGGGGCAATGCTTGCCAGCGTGGCACGAATCATCGAGGCCTCGTCATGGGCTGGCACCAGCACTGCCACCTGCGGACGAGCGTTGTTGCCCAACGGCTGCGCGCGCGCTGGCAGGCAAGCCATCAGCACCTGCACCAACAGCAGCAGCACCGGCAACAGGGCGATGGCCGCCAGCGTGCCCAGTAACCAAGCCAATACACTCATCATGCGGATGCCTTGAAATAGCTGGCCAGCCTGGCCGCTTCGGTATCGATGTCATGCCGTTGCAGCACACGCTGGCGGGCTGCCTCGCCCATGCGCTGCAGCGCTTCGGCAGGTTGCGCCAGGCAGTCGGCCATGGCCGCCGCCAGCTCGTCCACGGCGCCGGCAGGGAACAACCAGCCGTTCTCGCCCGGCCGCACCAGCTCGGGAATACCTGCCACATAGGTGGTCAGTACTGGCCGGCGCAAGGCCATGGCTTCCATGATCACCACCGGCAACCCCTCGGCAAAGCTGGGCAGCACCAACGCACGCGCCGTAAGGATTTCCTCGCGCACCTGTGCGCTGCTGATCCAGCCAGTGATGCGCACCTGCTGCTGCAAGCCATGCCGGGCAATCAACGCCTCGATCTGCCCACGCATTTCACCGTCGCCGGCCAGCACCAGCTCGAAGGCGATCGCCCGGGCGGCAAGTACCCGCGCGGCCTCGAGCAACAGCAGCTGGCCTTTCTGTTCGCACAGGCGGCCGACGCACACCAGGCGTGGCGCCGTGGGCACGCCGACCGGCGCCAACTCATGGAAGCTGCGCTCGAGGCCGCAATGCACCACCTTCACCTTGGCCCAGTGGTCGTGCGCCACCCAGCGAAACAACTGGCTGCGCCCGTACGAGCTGACCGCCGCGACAAATGCGGCACGCCGCACCTTCTCGCCCATGTGCAGGAACTGCGGTTTGTCGAACTCTTCCGGCCCGTGCACGGTAAAGCTGTAGGCTGGCCCGCCCAGCACGTTGGCCAGCATCACCACCTCGGTGGAGTTGGTGCCGAAATGCGCATGCACATGTTTTGCTTCGCCAGCCTTCAACCACTGCAGTACCTGGCAGGCCTCGGCCAGGTAGACCAGGTGGTAGGGCCAGGCGCGGTCGGCCCGCAGGCCAAGGCGCATGGCCAGCCAAAGCGCCTGGAAGAACCGGCGCGGCTGTGCGCGCAGCACTTGCCAGGACGGTGCCAGCAAGCCCTTGACGCCACGTTGCAGCACATAGCGGGTCCTGGCCTGTTCGCTCGAGTCCTCGGCATCCTGCAACTCGGCGTCCCACCCGCGCAGGGCAATACGCTGCACCTCTACCCCCTGGCGCTCCAGCGCCAGGATCTCGCGGCGGATGAAACTGTGGCTGACCTTCGGGTACTGGTTTATGAAATAAGCAATGCGCATAGGAATCCAGATCAAGACCCGCGTAATGAACCTTCAGGCCTGCCGTGGCAGGGCCGGCCGTTACTTCAGGCTGTCGATTACCGGCGGCCGGCGCCCCGCCGATGCCACCTCGTCAGGTGCATCCTCCTGTTTCCCTTGTAGTCCAAGGTTGTGACCGCTGCCTGGCAACGTGGCCTGCAAGCGGGTGAAAACATCGTCGAGCAACGCCTGGCGGCGGCGGTACATCGCCCGTTTCTTCGCCGGGATGTCCTGTTCCGCCCGCTGTACCGCGGCCAGCGGGAGGGCGAAGAAATCCGCATGGTTCGACGCAGTAGCGCCGTGCTCCAGCCAGATCACGTCATAATTGGCCGCCAGGTCCTGGCCTTTGTCGTTGCCGAAATAAGCGTGCCGATGGTGGCGGCAGGCGTCACTGACGGCATACAGGTGTGCCACGCCCAGGGTCCTGGCCAGGCACTTCAATGCCTCGAGCAGCAGGCTGCGTGGGCGCAACCCTTCGAAGTCCTTGGTCAGGTCGCGGTAGATGGCCAATGAAGTTTCGCTGTCGACACCCTTGTGGATGCCCTGCACGGCACCGATGAACAGGCAAAGCTCGCCCTGGCTGCGGCACAGGCTGAACGCCAGGGAGGCCACCCGCAGGTCGCCCTGGAACAGGTTCAATACCAACTCGCCTTCGCGCTTGAACCAGATCGGCCGGTCCAGCACCAGGCGGCAGCCCGGCGAATGGCTGGACAGCTCGCACAGCGTCAGGCTTTCGTCCCGCCCCAGCAGCAACAGCGCCGGAAACTGCCCGGCCAGCACTTCGAAGTGCGAAGCCAGCACCTCCAGGCGCTGCGAGGCTTCCCAACATTTGCTGAGGTAAGGCCACTGCACGACACCGATGCAATCCACCCCCAGCCGCTGCAAACCTTGCGGGCCCAGCGTCGCCGTCATGCGCTGCAGGAACGCATTCAGCTCAGGCCATTGCCTGGCAATCTGCAGCGTCAACTTGCGCTTGTTGTTCAGCGCCCGCAACGAGTAGCCCGGTTGCAAGGTAAACACGCTTTTCACGATCATGCCGAGCATCATGGGCCTCTTTCTCATAGAACTGCACATAACTTATTGAATTAGCAGGGGCCCTTTGGGGGCGGACTCCTTGTCACTTGTACTCGATCAACGTCGATTTGCCGGCCGCGATGCGGTGGCGCAAGAACTTCAGTTGCCCGAGCATTTCCGGGAACTTGCCCAATACCAGGAACACCGCCTGTAGCCAGTTCTCCCGCACCGACTTGCCACCACGCCGGGCCAGGCGTACGGCCTGCAGCGGGTAAACCAGCAGCAACAGCAGGCTCCAGCCGCCCAGCAGCAGGCAGGCCAGCACGATCACCACGGGGATGCCCAGGCCCCACAGCCAGGCCCGGCGCGACTCGCGCAGCCAGTGCCGCTCGGGCGGCTGACCATGCAGGTAAGCCCCTTCGGCATAGGCGTGGCCAGCGCGCAGGCTACGCCGCCACCATTGGCTGAAACGGGTCATGGCGGCGTCGTGCAGGGTCATCTCGGCGTCCAGGCGCCAGACCTTCCAATTCTTTGCCCGCAGGCGCACGCACAGTTCGGGCTCTTCTCCGGCGATCAGCTCGGGGCGAAAGCCGCCGACCGCGGCAAAGGCATCTACCCGCATCAGGGCATCGCCACCACACGCCTTGGCCTCGCCGATGGGGGTGTCCCACTCCAGGTCGCACAACAGGTTGTACACCGACCGCTGCGGGAAGCGCTCGCGTCGGCGGCCACACACCACTGCCACGTCGGGATGGTCGTCGAGAAACGCCTGCGCCGCGGGCAGCCAGCCGCTATCCACCTCGCAATCGCCATCGACGAACTGCACCAGTTGCATCGACGGCAGCCGCCGCTGCAAGGCGAAAAAGCCTTCGTTACGGGCGCGTGCGGCAGTAAACGGGGTGCCCAGGTCCAGCGCCAGTACCTCTACCCCCAGGCTGCGGGCCAAGTGCAGTGAACCATCGGTGGAGCCCGAATCGACGTACATGACCTTGTCCGCCCCCTGCTGCAGCGAAATCAGGCAACGTTCCAGGCGCTGGCCTTCGTTGCGGCCAATCACCACCACACCGATCCCGCTCGCCATGGGCCTCACTCCACGGGCGCCGTGGCGGCCGGTTGCCTGGCCTTGATGATGGCCGGCACCCCCACCGCCAGCGAATTGTCCGGCACATCCACCAGCACAACGGCATTGGCACCGATGATCACGTCGTTGCCGATACGGATGCTACCGAGCACCTTGGCCCCGGTGCCGATATCGACGTTGTTGCCGAACACCGGTGCAATCGGCTCGTTGACGTTCTTCAGGCCCACCACCACCCCATTGCGGATGCGGCAGTCATCGCCAAAGCGGGCATAGCCGCTGATGACGATGCCGCCAAAATGGTCGATGACGAAGTTGCGGCCGATTACCACTTCGCACGGCAACTCCACACCCGTGATGATCTGCACGAACTTGAACAGGACCTTGTAGATGAGCGAAAACAGCTTGCGCAGCAGTGCCGGGCGCACCCCATAGCGCCAGCGGCCGAAGCGGTACACCAGCAGTACCCAGAAGCCCTGGGCGCCCCAGTCGCCACCATGGGCACGCAGGTCGGCACGTATATTCTCGAACATGGCTCCACCTACCTTGTCGGTTGGCTGGCGTACCGGGTCTTGAACAACAGAGACCAGGTCGCCCGGCAGTGACGCCAGCAGGCCTGTATCGCGCCCCGGCCGCGTCGTTTCAACAGCGCCTTGAGTGCCAGCACCAGGTCGCCCAAGGTGACCAGCAGCATGTGCAGGGCCAGGCCCGCCAGCCCGTGATGCTTTCGGAAGTACAGCAGCTCGCTTTCGATCTGGTATGACGAGATCTGCCGGCTGGCCGCCTCAAGTTCGGCCACCGATCTGGAGCTTTCCCCACCGATGTGCACCACCGTGGTATGCGGGTAGAACACCACCTTCCAGCCGGCCGCCTTCACCCGCTTGCAGTGGTCGACCTCTTCGTAATAAAGAAAGTAGCGCGGGTCGAACAGGCCCACCTGGTCGAGCACTTCGCGGCGCACCAGGTAGAAGCAGCCAGGCAGCCAGTCGCACTCGCGGACCGAGGCGTGGTCCCAGTTCATTTCGTCGACCATCTTCAGGCCGGGGAACAAGCGCCCCAGCCCGGTACGCCCGACGAACACGTTGAGCGGTGTGGGGAAGTAGCGGCAACTGGGCTGCAGGTCGCCGTCGCGGCTCTCCAGGCGCACCCCCAGCACCCCGCACTCCGGGTGGGCTTCCATGTAGTCGAGGGTTTTCTGCAGGGAGTCGGTGGCGACGAAAGCATCGGTGTTCAGCAGCAAGGCGTACTTGCCCTTCAGGTGCGCCAGCAGCTGGTTGTTGGCCCGGCCGAACCCCACGTTCTGCGTGTTGCTCAGCAGCAGCGCCTGCGGGCACACCTCGGCCATGCGCTGCAGCGAGTCATCGACCGAGGCATTGTCCACCACCAGGTAGCTGGCCAGCCGTTCGCTGTCGGCCCGGCGCAACGCATCGAACATCGGCTGCAGCAGCCTGGCCGTGTTGAAGTTGACCACCATGACGTCCACAGGTTTGCTAGCCATTGTTGCCATCCCTCGAAGAAGTCCCCGCGCCTTTGCAGCATCAGCACAACATTCGTCACACCACGGCTTCCCTGGCCGCGCTCATCCTGGCATCGAGGTGGTCGGCCAGGCGTACCGCAAACTGCAGCAGCGGCATGGTCGGGTTGGAGGCACCGCCCGTGGCAAAGATGCTGCTGCCGGCGATGTAAAGGTTTTCGGTACCGAACACCCTGCAGTTGGTATCGACAACACCGAACTGCGCCGACGACGCCATGCGCGTGGTACCCATGTGGTGGGCATGTGGCGACAGCTTCAGCGGTATCGAGGTGTCATAAACGAAGTCATTGAGCTTGATGAAGCCCAGGTTCATGTCCGCCCACTGCTTGGCCAGTTCGCTGCCAATGCACTTGATGGTGTGCCGGTCATCAGCGCTCAGGGCCCAGTTGACATTGACCTTGGCCACGCCCAGTGCGTCCTTCTCGTCCAGCAGCGAAATGCGGCTGCGCAGGTTGGGGAACTGCTCGATCATGGTGCTGATGACACCGTCACCGGGGCAACTGAACTTGGTCACGAAGGCGATCTTGCTGGCTACCCCCATGTCGCAGGCCAGGTTCTCCAGAAAATGCTTCACCTCGGCAGTACGACCATAGGTTTGTACATCGGCCAGCAAGGCGGCCCTGACATTGCCTTTACCTGCCTTGTATTCGTCAACGAAGGCATCGGTGGTGTAGTACTCGCGCGGCTCGGGGTCCAGCCCCGACTTGAGGATGAAGGAGCCAAGGTCAATGTTCAGATGCTCCATGAAACACCGGCCGACCAGCCCGTCCTTGCTCACGACCCCCGCCGCCAGCAACGACTCGCTGTTGAGCAGTTGCCGGGCATTCTCGATGGCACCGGTGGCCAGCACGAAGTTTCTCGCAACCAGGCGCTGGCGATTGCACGCGTAATCGGACAGTACGACTGCGGCCAGGTGGCCGGAGGCCTGGTCGAACTCCAGGTTCACGCAATTGCAGTTGATGAACACGTCCAGGCCTTGGGTCTGCTCCAGGGCCGTGGCGTACTTTTGCGCAAAACGCGTGGGCGGGCTGAGCAGAAAGCGGTCTGGCTCGAATTCTCCGCCGTCGAGGCCAGCATTCAACGCGTGAAAATCCGACCCGGGCGGCAGGTCGACGATATCCATTGCAACAGGCAGGTAGCCTGCTATCTCCGAATAAGGAATGGGCCAGCCAGGCAGGTCGCCAATGGGGGGAACGGCGAAGTCCGAGGGGCTGAACGGCCGGCAACGGCCGGCCCAATGGTTGGAGGTGCCGCCCAGGTAACGCAGGCGAGCCTCCCCGGCGTAAAGCTCCAGGCCAGTGGATGCACAGGCGTACAAGGCTTGCGAGTTCGCCGAATATTCACGCCCGCCACCTTCGGCAAGCAGTACGCTCCAGCCGGCGGCGGCCAGGCGCAGGCCCAGGGTAATGCCCGCGGGGCCGGCACCGATGATGCAGACATCGTAACTGTCGCGCAGGGCCTTCTGCTGCTGATAATCCTTGATCATGGGTGTTCGTTCCGGAAGTAGCGAGACGGCAATACCCAGCCGTTGATCACCACGAACCCGGGCCTGCCGGCAGGTTGGCTGGCAGCGGCTGGCGTAGCAGCGAACACCAAACCACCAACCCCCAGCAACACGCAACTCTGGAGAAATCCTCTACGACCCGTTTGCGCAGTACAAAAAGTAAGCTTCCCCATGACACAGTGACCTGCACCTTTGAAAGATTTACCCGACAAGCCGCATTACCGCCAGTCCCCGGGGCCAGCTTCACAATCGACGGCATGGCGTCGATCTCTGACCGATTGGCTAAAAGGTCACTATAGTTTCAATCAGCCACGATGCTAGCCGTTGCCCACCGACGCAAAGGTGCACATAGCCAATGCCTGAACATTTTCGTGCGTTGATCGTCATCCTGTTTCTGGCGAGCGTGGTCTTCCTGCTGGCGCGGCGGCCTGCCACCGACCTGATCCCGCTCAGCGACTTCAAGCGCCGGCGCAACCTGTGGTTCCTGCTTACCCTGCTGGCGTTCTTCTCGCACAGCTTCTGGCTGTACCTGGGTGCTGGCGCCGTCATCCTGTACATCGCCGGGCGCCGCGAACACAACCCCATGGCGCTGTTCTACATGCTGCTGTTCCTGGTCCCGCCGGCTTCGGTGCAGGTGCCCGGGTTTGGCGTGGTCAATTACCTGGTCGACCTCAACCATATCCGCCTGCTGACCCTGTGCGTGCTGCTGCCGGCGGCACTGGCCCTGCGCCGGCAGGGCGACACCCTGCGCTTCGGCCGCACCTGGCCCGACAGGCTGTTGGCGGCCGGCCTGCTGCTGATGAGCGTGCTGTACCTGCGCGAAACCACCCTGACCGACACCCTGCGCCAGACGCTGTACCTGTATGTCGACGTGCTACTGCCGTATTACGTGGCCAGCCGTGGCCTGCGCCAGATCAGCGACTTCAAGGACACCCTGCTGGCCTTCGTGCTTGCCTCCTTCGTCCTGGCCCTGATCGGCGTGGCCGAGTACGTGCGCCACTGGCTGCTGTACAGCGCCCTGGTCGACGCCATGGGCGTGCCGTGGAGCATGTCCGGCTACCTGAGCCGTGGCGGTTCGCTGCGCGCCAGCGTCACCACCGGGCAGGCGATTGCCCTGGGCTATGTGATGAGCGTGGCCATCGGCCTGTTCCTGTTCGTCCAGGGTTACGTGCGCCGCCCCCTGCAGCGGGCGCTGGGCGCCCTGCTGCTGGCCGCCGGGCTGTTCGCGCCACTGTCCCGTGGCCCGTGGATCGGCGCCGTGGTCATCGTGGTGGTGTTCATCGCCCTGGGCAAAGGTGCGGTCAGGCGCCTGGCGCTGCTCGCCGTGGCAGGCGTGCTGGCCCTGCCCTTGCTGACCATCGTGCCCGGTGGCGACAAGGTACTGGACATGCTGCCGTTCATTGGCAACCTCGAGAAAGAGAACATCACCTACCGCGCAAGGCTGATGGACAACTCGTGGATCGTCATCCAGCGCAACCCGCTGTTCGGCTCGTTCGACTTCCGCAACACCCCGGAAATGCAATCGATGATCCAGGGTGAAGGCATCATCGACATCGTCAACACCTACATCAACCTGGCGCTACGGGTAGGGCTGGTCGGGCTTGGCCTGTTCGTGGCGTTCTTCGCCGCCGTACTGCACGGCATCCGCAAGGCCATGCGCAGTTTCCCTGACAAGGATGACGAACAACGCCAGCTCGGCCGGGCATTGCTGGCGACACTGATCGGCATCCTGGTGATCATCTTCACCGTCAGCAGCATCACCTTCATCCCGGTGGTGTACTGGACTGTCGCCGGGCTGGGCGTGGCCTACATCCAGATGGTCCGCAGGCTGCACAACAGCCAGGCCATCGCGCTGGCCGACCCCGGCCTTCAACCAAGGTGACACTTATGAGCTTGCTCCCCCTGCGCAGCCGGGGTTTTCAAACCCTGCTGCGGGTTTCGGCCATTGCCGGCCTGGCCTTGCTGCCGCTCACCGGCTGGGCATCAGCGTGGCAAGTCAGTGTCGATGAACAGAACGGCCTGCCCATGGTGACCCGCGGCGGTGGGCCGGTGATGAAAGCCAAGTTCGACTTCTGGGCAGCCAACTGGAGCTGGACCGGTTTCTCCACCACGTTCAAGGTCAATGGCCCCTACCACTACATGCTGCAGGGCAAGAACAAGGAGCTGGACTTCGACCTGGCGGCGGATATCCGCAAGGAGCAGGCGCAAACCCTGAGCTGGGCCTTCGACCTCGACGCCCATAGCCGCCAGGCCGGGGTGATGGGCGGCGGCATGGTGTTCGAGTTCGACCCTGCGCAAATTGCCGGCGAGATGGGCGCCCCGCAGCTGCTGCCCGGCAACCGTGGCTGGTCGTGGGGCAAGGCTGACCAGGGCCGGCGCATCGAAATGCGCTTCGACCCGCCGCTGACCAAGGTGTATTTCGAGCGCGGCAACCCGTCCGAACTGCGTGCGTTCATCTACAGCGACCCGATCAACGCCGGACAGCAGCAGATCAAGGCGATGCTGAACATTACCGGCGACATTGAGCTGGGGCCCACGCCCAGCGAACGCTTCGGCCTGGCCGACCCCGCCGGTTGGCCCGACGACCAACTGGACTGGCGCACCTCGCCAGTGGACCTGTCATTCCTCAACGCTGCGGAAAAGCCTGCCGGCAAGCACGGCTTCGTCAAGGCCGTTGGCGAGCAATTGATGTTCGAAAACGACACCCCGGTGCGCTTCTGGGGCACCAACCTGTCCGCCTATTCACTGTTCAAGAGCCCCGACGAAGAAATCCGCCAACAGGCCAAACGCCTGTCGGCACTGGGTTTCAACCTGGTGCGTTTGCACCACCACGACTCGCCCTGGGTCAGCCCTAACGTGTTTGGCGACGGCACCCTGGTGCGCGATACCCAGCAGCTCAGTGTCGAATCGCTGCGCAAGCTGGACCTGTGGATCAAGGCGCTCAAGGATGAAGGCATCTATATCTGGCTGGATCTGCACGTGCAGCGGGCGCTTACCGCCAATGACAACATCGATGACTTCAAGGAACTGGCCAAGGGCGAGAACCACGTCGACCTGAAGGGTTACGCGTATGTGAACCGCAGTATCCAACAAGCGATGAAACGCTTTGCCGAGCAGTACCTGACCCATGTGAACGAATACACCGGCCTGGCCTACAAGGACGACCCGGCCATCGCTGCCGTACTGCTCACCAATGAGAACGACCTCACCCAGCATTATGGTAACGCCCTGATGCCGAACAAGGATGTGCCGCGCCACAGCGAGCGCTACATGGAAGCGGCCAAAGCCTTCGCCAAACAATACGACCTGCCCACCGACCTCACCTGGCGCGCCTGGGAGCATGGCCCTTCGAAGCTGTTTCTCAACGACCTGGAACAGCGCTTCAACGCAGACATGATCGCCCACCTGCGCGGTCTCGGCGTGAAAGTACCGATTGCCACCACCAGTACCTGGGGCGGCAATGGCCTGAGCGCGCTGCCGGCACTGACCGCAGGCGATGTCATCGATGCCCATGCCTACGGTGCCAATGGCCAACTGGAGAAGAACCCGTTGACCAGCGACGGCATGATCGACTGGCTCGCCGCCGCCCAGGTAGTCGGCAAGCCGCTGACCGTCTCCGAGTGGAACGCCGAACCCTTCCCGCTGCCCGACCGCCACTCGCTGCCGCTGTACGTGGCCGGCACCGCCGCCCACCAGGGCTGGGACGCCATGCTGCAGTACGCCTACAGCCAGCAAGCCTTCAACCCAGGCTGGCGTACGGCGGACAACTGGCACGCGTACAACGACCCGGCGATGATCGCCACCCTGCCCGCTGCCGCCCTGCTCTATCGCCGCGCGGACGTAAAGCCGGCCACTACCCGCTATGTGTTCGCGCCGACGCCCGCCACCCTGTACAACCAGGAGATCACCCCGCGCACTTCAGCGCTGCTGCGCACGGCCATGGAAAAGGGCCAACTGCAGATCGCCCTGCCACAGACGCCGGAGTTGCCCTGGCTGAAGCCCGCCGCCATCCCTGTCGGTGCGCAGGTACTGCAGGACCCGGGGCAGTCCTTGCTGCCAGCCGACGCCACGCAAGCGCTCAGCGACACGGGCGAGCTCAAGCGCAACTGGCAACAGGGCATCTATACCATCGACACACCGCTGACCCAGGCCGCCACCGGCTGGCTGGGAGATCGCTCGATCAGCCTGGGCGCCATCCAGGTGCAAGCACGAACGCCGTACGCCAGCGTCGTGGTGCAAAGCCTGGACGGCAAGCCCCTGGGCCAGTCACGCGAACTGCTGCTGTCGCTGGGTACCCGTGCCGTGCCCAAGGCCGATTACAAGACACCGTTCAACGTCGAGCCGCTTGCCGGCACCTTGAGCATCAAGGCGCCTGCTGGCCTGAAACTGTTCGCCCGGGATGCGCAGGCGCAGTTGAAACCGTTGCCGATGGCTTACCAGGATGGGCGCTACAGCATCACGTTCGATGGCAAGTACATGTCCAACTGGCTGTTCTTGAAATAGGGTATATGGCCATCTACCCTCACCACAGACCTGTAGCTGAAAAGCGCGGCTGTACAACAGCAGAGTCCGGGAGGCATGGATGAAGTTTCTGGTTGTCGGTGGCGCAGGCTACATTGGCTCGCACATGGTCAAGCACTTGCTCGGCGCGGGCCATGAGGTGGTGGTGGCGGACCTGGTCTCGCCCGGCCCCGGCGTGCAGTGGGCGAAACTGGACATCGCCGACGAACCCGCGCTGGATGTGCTGTTCGGGGTTTGCCGTTTCGACGCTGTGTTCCACTTTGCCTCGTTCATCCAGGTGGGCGAGTCGGTCAGCGTGCCCGGCAAGTATTACCAGAACAATGTCTCGGCTACCCTTTCCCTCCTGCAGGCCATGGTGAATGCCGGTATCAGGCACCTGGTTTTTTCTTCCAGTGCAGCCGTTTACGGCAACCCACAGTATGTGCCGATCGACGAAGCGCATGCCAAGGGGCCGATCAACCCGTATGGGCTGAGCAAATGGATGGTCGAGCAGATTCTCGAGGACTTCGACCGGGCCTACGGTTTGAAGTCGGTATGCCTGCGTTACTTCAACGCAGCGGGAGCAGACCCGGAAGGCCGGCTGGGAGAGCGCCATGACCCGGAAACCCACCTGATCCCGTTGATCCTGCAGGCCGCTTCGGGCCGGCGTGATGCGGTAACGGTATTTGGCCGCGACTACGACACGCCGGATGGTACCTGCATACGCGACTATGTGCATGTGGCCGACCTGGTGGCGGCCCATGCACTGGCGGTGGATTACCTGCTGGCGGGTGGCGAGCGAACCGCGTTCAACCTGGGCAATGGGCTGGGCTTTTCGGTGCAGCAGGTGATCGATATGGCCAGGGCGGTGACTGGCCGGCAGATCCGCACCCTCGACGCGCCCCGCCGCCCCGGCGACCCGCCCCGGTTGGTGGCGGATGCTGGCAAGGCCATGCGCATGCTGGGCTGGCGGCCGGAGTTTGCCGCATTGGAGCCGATTGTGCGGCATGCGTGGCAATGGGAGTTGCAGTATCCCTGGGTTCAGCGCCAAAGCTGAGATTGTGGGGCTCGCTACCCACCAACTGAAGGCAAGCGCCATACCTGTGGGAGCGGGCGCGCCCGCGAACACCGGCGCAGCCGGTGCCAGCCACCGCGTCGCCTGCTTCGCGGGTGAACCCGCTCCCACAGGGACCCCATCAGCCGAAAGAATGCGCCATACCTGTAAGAGCGGGCGCGCCCGCGAACACCGGCGCAGCCGGTGCCAGCCACCGCGTCGCCTGCTTCGCGGGCATGCCCGCTCCCACAGGGACCCCATCAGCCGAAAGAATGCGCCATACCTGTGGGAGCGGGTTTACCCGCGAACACCGGCGTAGCCGGTGCCAGCCACCGCGTCGTCTGCTTCGCGGGCATGCCCGCTCCCACAGGGACCCCATCAGCCGAAAGAATGCGCCATACCTGTGGGAGCGGGTTTACCCGCGAACACCGGCGCAGCCGGTGCCAGCCACCGCGTCGCCTGCTTCGGGTGAACCCGCTCCCACAGGGCCCCCACCAGCTGAAAGAATGCGCGATACCTGTGGGAGCGGGCGCGCCCGCGAACACCGGCGTAGCCGGTGCCAGCCACCGCGTCGTCTGCTTCGCGGGCATGCCCGCTCCCACAGGAAACCCCGTCAACTGAGGGTATGCGCTGTACCTGTAGGAGCGGCCTTGTGTCGCGATGGGCTGCGACGCAGCCCCAGAATCCTGTGCCTCAATAATAGGTCCGAGGCTGCTCGTCAGCCTTGTTCAATACCGTCCCCACCAGGTTCACCCTGGCCAGGTGATGCAGGCAATCTTCGATTTCCTTCCTGTTGTTCATACCGTTGGCCACCACCAGCAGCACACAGTCGAACTTGGGTATCACGGTGATCGCATCGTCAGAGCTGAGCAACGGCGGCAAATCGAAAATGCAGATGCGCGACTCGTAGCGGTTGCGCAGTTCGCTGATCAGGTTGTTCACTTTGGGCGACGACAGCATTTCGGTAGACAATGGCACCGGTACCCGCGTGGGCAGTACCACGAACCGAGGCAAGGTCGGGTTGACCAGGCAGTCCTGCAGCTCGGCCTTGTCCGTCAGAAACTCGTTCAACGCCTGGTCCATGGGCAGGCCCAGGCTGCTGCCGACCTTGGGCCGACGCAGGTCGAAGTCCACCAGCAACGCAGTCTTGGTGGTGTGGTGGGCGATGCTCATGGCCAGGTTGATCGACAGCACCGTCTTGCCCGCTTCAGGTGTTGGCGAGGTGATGGCCAAGGTTCGCCAGCCATTCTCGTCCATGGTCCTGAGCACTTGCGTGCGCAGCAGGTCGATCGGCCCGTTCATGTTGGAGTTCTTGTTGTAGGCGACGATACGGTGACGCTCCAGGTGCTCCGCGCGCAGCGGCACCACCTTGGTGTTCACGTAATCGAACTGGCCAGGCACTTCCACCAGCGCCGTACCTGGAGCGGGTGACAAGGCCTGCGGGGTACCTGGGGTAACCTGGTGAAGATTATTGCCAACAGCCGGCTTGGTCCTGTCCATCACTGCTTTCCTATGCAAACCGCGACATGACTTTGAACAACAGCACATCCAGTGGCATGTAGAACACGTGCACCAGCACCACCATGATAGCCGCCAGCACCAATGCAGCCAGGATCAGCCAGTTGCGCCAACGCTTGCGCCTGGCCACATCGGCCTTGGTATCGATGTATGGCAGCGCCACCAGCACCCGCCTGCCCAGCAGGTTTTCCAAGGCACCGACGCCGCGAATGCGCTGGTTGAGCATTTCCAGCAGCATCACCAGCGCACCGCCACCTGCCGGTGCCAGCACCAGGCCCAGCGCAGCGATTTTCTTGCGGTTGGGTTTGATCGGTTTCTCGGGCATCAGCGGTGGCTCCAGCAGCACAAAGCGCTCGGCCTTGTTCTCCTGCTCCAGGCTTTCGGTAATCTTCGCGCCCATTTCCTTGGCGCGGATTTCCTCGTACTTCTTGCGCGCGTTGTCGTGGTCACGCATCAAGGTCACCAGACCACGCTCGACCTGCGGCGCCTCGAGGATCTCGGCCTCGTAGCCTTCCATCTTGCGGGTCAGCTCGCGCTTCTGCTCGGCCAGCGAAGCAATGCGCACCTGTGCCGCACTCATCTTGGCGCGCACGCGGGCGACATCGAGGCCGACCGTGGAGGCCGCAGCCGTGCGATTGCCACTGGCTTCGAGCGCCTGGATCCTGCGCTTGACCGCCACCACATCGGGGTGGGCCTCCTTGTAGCGGCTCAGCAGCCGGGCATACTCGGCTTTCAGGCTGGGCAGGTCCTGGGGCTGCTCGGCACTGGCCACCCTGGGGCCTTCGCCGACCTTGGTAGCCAGCCCGGCACTGGCCGCGGACAGTTCCAGCTCAAGGTAACGCAGCTCTTCCTGGGCGGCCTTGTAATCACGGTCGACCTCGCGGAACTCCAGCTCCGAGCGTGACAGCATGTTCATGCGCAGGGTCTGGTGCTCGGGCAAGGCATTGGCGTGGGCCTGCTTGAAATCCGCCAGCTGGTTTTCCAGGCTGGCCAGCTCGGCACCCAGCTTGTTCGCCTCCTGGGTGAGGAACTCGGTGGTTTCGTTAGCCCGCTCGGTACGCTGCTTGAGGTTCTCGTTGAGGAACAGCGTGACCAACTCGTCGGCAACTTCCTTGGCCACCTCCGGCTGCTTGTGCTCGAAGGACACATTGAACGCCACGGTCGCTTCGCCACGCCCGCGTACATAGGTGGTGAGGGTTTCAACCACGATGGCACTGCGCATGTGGTCGATCTTGTCGCTATCGCTGAAGCGCTTGTCGGGGAACAGGTTGTACTTGTCGATGATGCGCAGCAGGTTCTCGCGGGTCATCACCCGCTGGCGAATCACTTCGATGCGTTCATCGGCGAAACTGGTGTTGTTGGTCGATACCAGCTCGGGTGAAATTTGCTGCGACTCCACCAGGATGGTGCCGGTCGACTGGTAGATCGGCGGCACCATCACTGCGACAGCGACGGTCGCGGCCAGGATGACTACGATGCTCACCCCCAACAACAGGGCCCGGTCCTTGATTATGGCGATGTAATCTCTGAGGGAGAGCTCGTAGTCGGACTTCATGGGGCCACCTGCCTGAAGTTCAGATGTCGGGGTACCTGTACGTCAACGTCAAACCCACGATCGTAGCGTTCGCATCAGCTTCGTGATCCTGCTGCCGATCCTTGTACATCAGCGACAGGCGCAGGTCCCAGTAGGGCGAAAACTCGCGGCTGGCCCACACGCTGTAGGTCTGCAGGGTGTTGGGGGTCTGCCCTTTGCTGTCTTGCCAGGCAGCGTCCGCGCCCACCCGGGTCAATTCGCTGACGGCGTAACTCCACACACCGCGCACCTGGTCCAGCTCGGCGAAGCCGCCTTCGGCGCTGGCCACCGTGCTGCGTTCGGCGGTAAAGCTGGCGACGGCGCGCGCACCGGTATACAGCAGCGCTACCCCACCCTCCCCGCGTCGGCCACCTTCGTCACCGGAAACCTCGGTGACACCCACATGTGCATCGGCGCTGAGGCGTTCGGAGAACTGGTACTTGACCCCGACCGCCGGGCTGTAGCTGTTGGACGCCGTCGCCGTCTGGTCTTGCTCGGGCTCATAGCGCCGGGCGCCAAAGCGGCTGTACAGATCAGCCCGCTCGCTCCAGGCGTAGGTCCAGGTGAACACGTTGCCCAGTTCTTCGTAACCCGTCAGCGTACTGATGTCATAACGGGCACGGTTGTACGTGGTTTCGTTGCTCAAGGTGCTGCGTTCGGTAACCGCCTGGCTCCAGTTGCCGGCCAGCGTATACAGCTTTTGCGTGCCATCGGTGGTGACCACGCCGGTATCCAGCACCGTTCCCGACAGCGTCGAACTTTCGTTGTAACGTGCCAGCAGGCCAAACCGCCCGCGCTCGGTCTGGCGCTGCCAGCCCAGGCTCACGTCGGGGTCCTCACGGTTGTCGACCACCGCCGTGTCGGACGAGCGCAATACATGTACGCCCAGCCCCAACCTCAGTTCGTCACGGTCGAAGGTACCGATCAGGGTGTAATCCGGCGCGATGATCGTGCGCGTTATGCCCTTTTCACCCGACGACAGCAGCAAGGGGTTGCTGTCATGTTCGACGGATGTCGGTACCACCACCGTAGACTGCCAATTTGCTGCCAGGACTGTGTCCGTAAACGGCAACACCAAGATTGCCGTTGCAATGCTAGTTGTTCTGAGAAGAGGCATTAAGTGTTCTTATTAAAGGCAAGATCAAGGAACGACCAGCGTATCGCCAGCCTGCAGTTGGATGTTGGTGGACATATCCCGGCCAGACACCAGGTCTCTATATCGCACGGGCAGAATTTTTTGGGAAGCGCCGGTGCCACGCACCACTTTGATTTCGCTTTCATCTGCAAACTTGTCCAGGCCGCCCGACATGCTCAAAGCCTGCAGCACTGCCGTAGGGCCTGCCATTTGTACCGGCCCGGGCTTGATCACTTTGCCTTGTACATAGACCAGGTTGCCGGCGATGCTCTTGACGACAACGCTGACATTCGGGTCGGGGAGAAACTTCTCGAGTTTGGCAGCCACTTGTTTTTCAACGGTCGTCACATCCAGCCCGGCAACATCGATGCGCCCGGCCAGGGGGAACGTGATACTGCCATCGGGAAGTACGGTGGCTTCCTGGCGCAGGCTGTCTTCCTGCCATACCGAAACCATCACCACATCGCCGGGGCTGAGCAGGTAGGTAGCACTGTGCGGGTCGGCCTTACCGGCACCAGACCACACCATCAGCATGCAGAACGCGGCAAACATTGAACGCACCATGAGGGTCCCTCCGGCCGAAAAGGCCCGACAAAGAGCACTGAATGAGAACAACACACCAACTCTCGCTCCGCTTCGCGGCATACACCAACCGCGATGGCCTCGATCTTCCAGAGGCCTTGCCTTGACGCTGTGTGCCTGCAACCGTGGACCTGCACGGGCTACTGGCAATATAGCAACGGCTGGGGAATTGACAAGCCAGGCCCCGGGCCGCTGGCGTCAAGGGTTAAACCCAGGCTGGCGGACTCAGATCTGTTTCCTGTTGGCGACTGCCACAAAGCCAACGACAGCAAATGCAAAGAACCACCCTGCGGTTGAAACAGGGATGATACTGTTCTGATTGATATACATATCCGCCGCACGCGCCGCGCCACTCATCAGCGCCAGCAAAGACATCGATTTGATAATCAGAGCCGTGCGCATACGCCCCTCCTGTAAAGAGGAAAATCAACTATTTGTTGGCGTGGTGTTCGGGAGTTGTTTCACTGTTGAATTGAGCTTATGAACACAATGACATTGCGTCAACGATTCGACACTATAATAAAATTCAATGGGCGCCGGACAATGCAGTCAAAATATCGGCGCACAAATTGAGCAAAGGGCGCTGCATTGGTGACGCCAGAGTTTCATCGCTGAGAAAGGCAAGGCCGTGGGGCACTTTGGCGCCCCAGCGTGTTACTCGTCTGCGTGATGTACCACGACCAGCAACTGCGCCGGCAGCGGCCCCACCGACCTTAGCCGGTGGGGTGTCTGGGCATTGAAATGCAAGGCATCGCCTTGCTCCAGCAGCACCCGCTCGTTCATGAAGTCCACCTCCACCTGGCCGGCGTGGACGAACAGAAATTCTTCGCCCAGGTGTTCCTTGAACGTGGGGTCGCTGAACTCGGTCGGCGGCTGGATCAGGAACGGCAGCAGGCTGCGCTGCCCGACCTGGCTGGTGAGGGCCGCGTACCCCGGCCCTGCCCCGTCACCCACCAGGGCCTGGCGCTCGCCATGGCGCACCAGGCTGTAGCGGCTCTGGCCGGCCTGCTCTTCGGCGAACAGTTCTTCGACATTGACATTCAGTGCCCGCGCCAGCTTCAGCGCGGCGGCGATCGAGGGGGTGTTCAGGCCACGTTCGACCTTGGACAGGTAGCTCTTGGTCATGCCGGTCTTGTCGGCCAGCAGTTCCAGGGTCATCCCCAGTTTCTTTCGCAGCAGTTTCAATCGGATAGACATGTGACGCGGGTTTCCCAGGCGAAGGCAGCCTGGTAATGATACGTGGACTGCTCAGGAAATGCTGGGGCTGCTGCGCTGAGTCTTGTAGGAGCGGCCTTGTGTCGCGATAGGGCTGCAGAGCAGCCCCGGCAATTTGTGCACAGTTGCTGAAATCCTGGGGCCGCTTTGCGGCCCTATCGCGACACAAGGCCGCTCCTACAAAAAGCCAGCGCAGGCCCAGGGTTACGGCATCACCGGCGGCAGGTACTGCAACGTCGTACCCAATGCCCACAGCAACACCAGCACCAGCGGCACGTGCACCAGCAACTGCACGAACGAGAAGCCGATCAGGTCGCGTGCCTTGAGCCCCAGTACCCCCAGCAGCGGCAGCATGTAGAACGGGTTGATCAGGTTCGGCAAGGCTTCGGCGGCGTTGTAGATCTGCACTGCCCAGCCCAGGTGGTACTGCAGGTCATTGGCCACCAGCATCACGTAAGGTGCCTCGATGATCCACTTGCCACCACCCGATGGGATGAAGAAGCCCAGCACCGCCGAATACACGCCCATCAGCACGGCATAGGTGTCATGCGTGGCGATCTGGGTGAAGAACAGCGAAATGTGGTGGGCCAAAGTCTGCTCGTCGAGGCCCTTCACCTGGGTGAGGATGGCAGCGATCGAACCATACAGCGGAAACTGGATCAGCACCCCGGTGGTGGTCGGCACCGCGCGCGCCACCGCATCGAGGAAGCTGCGCGGGCGCCAGTGCAGCAAGGCACCAAGCATGATGAACAACAGGTTGTAGGTGTTCAGCCCGGAAATGGCGGTAATCGCCGGCTTGGTGGCGAACTCCTGGTACAGCCAGCCGGCAGCCAGGGCCACCAGCAGCAGGATCAGGATGGGGCTGTGTTCCAGCCACTCGCCCGGGCGGGTGCGCTGGGGTGCCGGTGGCGCGGTGAAGCTGGGGTCGACCCCACAGTCCTGGGCGCTGCGCGCACTGTTCGGGCCCGGGGCCGTGGCGTAGGCGATCACCAGCGAGACCACCACCAACGCCGCCAGCATCACGCCGGACTGCCAGAGGAAGATGGTTTCGGTGAACGGGATTACCCCGGTAATCGACAGGATCGACGGTGGCAGGCTGGCCGGGTTGGCCTGCAGTTGCGCCGCCGACGAAGACAGGCCCAGCGCCCACACGGCACCCAGGCCCAGGTAGGCGGCTGCACCGGCGGCGCGGTAGTCCATCTTCAGTTCGGTGCGCCGGGCCAGGGCGCGCACCAGCAGGCCGCCGAACACCAGCGACAGGCCCCAGTTGAGCAGCGATGCCAGCATCGAGATCAGCGCCACCCAGCACACTGCCGAACGGCCATTGCCGGGGATGCGCGCCAGGCGGTCGATCAGCCGCGCCGCGGGCGGCGAGCTCGCCACCACATAGCCGCCGATGACCACGAAGGCCATCTGCATGGTGAACGGGATCAGGCTCCAGAAGCCATCGCCAAAGGCCTTGGCGGTGTCGGTCGGCTTGGCGCCCATGGCCAGGGCGCCGATGCACACCAGCAGCACCGCCAGGGCGGCAAACACCCAGGAATCGGGGAACCAGCGTTCGGCCCAGTTGGAGCAGCGCAAGGCAAAGCGCGCGGAACGGCTGTCTTGGATTTCAGCGGCCACAGTTCAATTCCTTTTATTGGTTTTATCGGATACATCAGCAAATGCAAAACCCCTGTAGGAGCGGCCTTGTGTCGCGAAAGGGCCGCAACGCGGCCCCTCGATCTCGGCATCGATGCCAAAATCGCGGGGCTGCGTTGCAGCCCTTTCGCGACACAAGGCCGCTCCTACAGGGGCGGTGCGCGGCGATAGATTAGAAGGTCATTTCCTTCACATCATCCGGCACGATCAGCTTGCCGGCGGTTTTCTCGATGATTTCCTCAACGCTCACCCCGGGCGCGGTCTCGCGCAGGATGAAGGCGCCGTCTTCGATTTCCAGGTAGGCCAGGTCGGTCAGCACCTTGCGGATGCAGCCAGCACCGGTCAACGGCAGGCTGCACTGCGGCAGCAGCTTGGACTCGCCGTCCTTGGAAGCGTGGGTCATGGTGACGATGATGTTCTCGGCACCGGCCACCAGGTCCATGGCGCCGCCCATGCCCTTCACCAGCTTGCCCGGGATCATCCACGAGGCGATGTTGCCTTGCACATCCACTTCGAAAGCGCCGAGCACGGTCAGGTCGACATGGCCGCCACGGATCATGGCGAACGACTGCGCCGAATCGAAGATCGAGGCACCGCGGCGGGCGGTGACGGTCTGCTTGCCGGCGTTGATCATGTCGGCATCGATGGTGCCTTCGGTGGGGAATTCGCCCATGCCGAGCAGGCCGTTTTCCGATTGCAGCATCACATCCATGTCGGCGGGTACGTAGTTGGCCACCAGGGTCGGAATGCCGATGCCCAGGTTGACGTAGTAGCCGTCCTTCAGTTCACGGGCGACGCGTTGCGCCATCTGTTCGCGGGTCAGTGCCATGGTCAGGATCTCTTTGTTGTTCTGGTGGATGGCGCTCAGGCCTTGACGGTGCGCTTTTCGATACGCTTTTCGAAGGTGCCGACGATGACGCGGTCCACGTAGATGCCCGGGGTGTGGATCTCGCTGGGCAGCAGCACGCCAGGTTCGACGATCTCTTCCACTTCGACCACGGTGATCTTGCCGGCGGTGGCGGCCAGCGGGTTGAAGTTTTGCGCGGTGTTGCGGTACACCACGTTGCCGTAGTGGTCGGCCTTCCAGCCCTTGACGATGGCGAAGTCGCCGGTGATGGATTCTTCGAGGATGTACTTGCGGCCGTTGAACTCGCGCACTTCCTTGCCGTCGGCAACCGGGGTGCCGTAGCCGGTGGCCGTGTAGAAGGCCGGGATGCCGGCGCCACCGGCGCGCATTTTCTCGGCGAGGGTGCCTTGCGGGGTCAGTTCCACTTCCAGCTCGCCGCTCAGCAGCTGGCGTTCGAACTCGGCGTTCTCGCCCACGTAGGAAGCAACCATCTTGCGGATCTGCCGGTCTTCCAGCAGGACGCCCAGGCCAAAGCCATCGACACCGCAGTTGTTGGAGACCACGGTCAGGCCCTTGACGCCACGGCGCCTGATTTCGCTGATAAGGTTTTCCGGGATGCCGCACAGGCCGAAACCACCAGCCAGTACCGTCATGTTGTCGGTCAGGCCTTCGAGGGCCTGTTCATAGGTTGCAACGCGCTTGTCCAGTCCGGCCATGCTGATCCGCCTTTTGTAGTTGTTGAACCGACGAGGCTGTCGGTGAGCGTGTGGGGACATCTTCACCGCAAGCGACTGATTTGTTAATTTTGTTTTCATCATCGATTGATAACTTTTGCAAAACAACCAAAAGGCCTGTCATGAACGTCAAGCAACTGCGCGCCTTTGTCGCTGTGGCCAAGTACCAGAGCTTCGCCCAGGCCGGTGAACACCTGCATGTCTCGCAACCGGCCCTGAGCCTGACCATCAAGGCCCTGGAAGAAAACCTTGGCGGCGCCCTGCTGAGCCGCACAACACGCAGCGTCAGCCTGACTGCCGAGGGCGAGGTACTGCTGCCACTGGCGCGGCGCCTGCTGGCCGACTGGGACGACACCGAAGAAATGCTGCGCCAGCGTTTCACCCTGCAACTGGGCCGGGTTTCGGTGGCGGCCATGCCGGCCTTTGCCGGCAACCTGCTGCCCTACTCGCTGAAGGTGTTTCGCCAGCGATACCCGAAGGTCAACGTCACGGTGCACGATGTGATCAACGAACAGGTGCAGGAACTGGTGCGCCATCGCCGCGTCGAACTGGGCATCGGCTTCGAACCGGACAACATCGATGGCCTGGATTTCCACCCGTTGTACATGGACCGCTTCGTCGCCGTGGTGCCCGCCGATTCGCCCTTGGCGCAGCTGCCCCAGGTCAGCTGGGCACAGTTGCTGGCCGAAGACTTCGTGGCCCTGCAACGCCCTTCGGCGGTGCGCCTGCTGATGGAACAGAACGTGGCCGCCCAGCACGGCAAACTGGCGGTGGCTTTCGAGAGCCACCAGCTGTCGACCATCGGCCGCATGGTTGCCAGTGGCCTGGGGGTCAGTGCCGTGCCGGCACTGTGCATCAACCAGATGCAGGAGCTTGGCGCCCGCTGCGTCACCCTGGTCGAGCCCACGGTCGAGCGCCGCATCGGCGTGATTGCCCTCAGCGAACACAAGCTTTCCACGGCGGCGCAAGCGCTGCTTGAAGTACTGCTTTCCAATACCCGCATCCCGGAGGTGACATGCGTTACGTGAAACTGGCAGGTTCGAGCGTTCCGGCCATCGGCCAGGGCACCTGGTACATGGGTGAAGATCCGGCCCGCAAGGCGGCCGAGGTGGCGGCCCTGCAACAGGGTATCGAACTTGGCCTGAGCTTGATCGATACCGCCGAGATGTATGCCGAAGGTGGCGCGGAAGAAGTGGTTGGCCAGGCCATTGCCGGGCGCCGCGACCAGGTGTTTCTGGTCAGCAAGGTGTACCCGCACAATGCCAGCCGGCGCGGTATGGCGGCGGCCTGCGAACGCAGCCTCACGCGCCTGGGCACCGACTGCATCGACCTGTACCTGCTGCACTGGCGTGGCCAGCACCCACTGGAGGAAACCGTCGAGGCCTTCGAGCGCTTGCGCGAGCAAGGCAAGATCAAGCGCTGGGGTGTTTCCAATTTCGACGTCGACGACCTGCGCGAACTGCACAACCCCGATTGCGCCACCAACCAGGTGCTGTACAACCCGGCCCAGCGTGGCATCGAGTTCGACCTGTTGCCGTGGTGCGAAAAGCGCGCGCTGCCGACCATGGCCTACTGCCCGCTGGCCCAGGCCGGGCGTCTGCTGCAGCACCCGGTGCTGGCGGAAATCGCCGAGCGCCATGGTGCCACGGCGGCCCAGGTCAGCCTGGCCTGGGTGACCCGTGATGACGGGGTGATAGCCATCCCCAAGGCCGTGACGCCCGAGCATGTGCAGTTGAATGCGGCTGCGGGAATGCTGACCTTGACCAGCGAAGACCTACGGGCGATCGACCGGGCGTTCCCGGCACCGACGCGCAAGCAGCGGTTGGCGATGGTGTAGCGACTGGCACGGACTCGTTTTTTGTAGGAGCGGCCTTGCGTCGCGAAAGGGCCGCAAAGCGGCCCCAGCATTATCTGCAGTGACGCCGAAATCCTGGGGCTGCTACGCAGCCCTTTCGCGACGCAAGGCCGCCCCCACAGGTCAGCGCAATCCGGACTATGGCGAGACTCCTGTGAGAGCGGGCGTGCCCGCGAACACCGGCAAAGCCGGTGCCATGCACCGCAGTGCCTGCTTCGCGGGCTTGCCCGCTCCCACAAGGGCCCGCGCAAAGATGGGGATTCAGTGAAAGTCCCGGCTGCGTACGTCCAGCCCTTGCAACAGCGGGCTCACATCCTCCAGCCGCCGTGCTATCAGGTGGCGCACGCCATTCTCCTGCTCCAGCCGCCCGCTGACCTTGAGCAACTGCGACCCCACCAGCGCCCGCCGCTGCCGTTCGGCAAGCGCCCGCCACACCACCACATTGACCATGCCGTGCTCGTCCTCCAGGGTGACGAAGGTCACGCCACTGGCGGTCTGGGGCCGCTGGCGGCCCACCACCAACCCGGCCACGGCAATGTTGTCACCATGCCCGACATCTTGCAGCTCGCGCGAACTGCGACAGCCCAGCGCCCGCAGGCGTGAGCGCAGCAAGGTCAAGGGATGCGGCCCAAGCGTGGTACCCAGGGCCTGGTAATCGGCCATCAGGTCCTCTGCCACGCTGGGAACGGGCAGTTCGACGGTGCTTTCCGGCAAGGCCTCGATATCGGCGAACAAAGGCAGCTGCGGCTGCACCGCCGCCACCTGCCAGCGCGCCTGGTGCCGGTCGCTGGCCAAGGCGCGCAGCGCGCCGGCATCGGCCAGGTGAGCGCGGGCGCGCGAATCGAGCCCGGCACGCAGGCACAGGTCTTCGACATCGCGCCATGGTCGCTGCGCCCTCGCCTGCTCCAGGCGCCTGGCATCGGCCTCGGCAAGGCCGCGCACCAGGCGCAAGCCCATGCGAATGGCCAGCACCTCTCCAGGCTCAGGCTCGAGCGTGCAGTCCCAGTCACTGTGGCACACATCCACCGGCCTGACCTCGATACCCTGGCGCCGGGCCTCTTGCAGCAACTGATCGGGGCTGTAGAAGCCCATGGGCCAGCTGTTGACCAGCGCGCAGGTGAAAATCGCCGGTTCATGGCACTTGAGCCAACTGCTGGCATAGCACAACAAGGCAAAGCTGGCCGCGTGCGACTCCGGAAAGCCATAGCTGCCAAAGCCCTTGATCTGCTCGAAGATGCGCTCGGCAAACGCCAAGTCGTAACCATTGCGCAACATGCCCTGCACCAGCCGCTCGCGGTGCGGCTCCAGGCCGCCGTGACGCTTCCAGGCGGCCATGCTGCGGCGCAACTGGTCGGCCTCGCCCGGGGTGTAGTCGGCCGCGACCATCGCCAGTTCCATCACCTGCTCCTGGAACAGCGGCACGCCCAAGGTACGCTCGAACACTTCCTTCAGTTGCGGCGAGGGGTACGTCACCGGCTCCTGCTTCAGCCGCCGGCGCAGGTAAGGGTGGACCATGTCGCCCTGGATCGGCCCGGGGCGGACGATGGCCACCTCGATGACCAGGTCGTAGAACTTTACGGGCCGCAGCCGCGGCAACATGGCCATTTGCGCGCGGGACTCGATCTGGAACACGCCCATGGTCTCGGCACGGCTGATCATCGCGTAGGTGGCCGGGTCTTCGGCGGGGATGGTCGCCAGGGTCAGGTGCCGGCCACGGTGGCGTTGCAGCAGGTCGAAGCAACGGCGCAAGGCGCTGAGCATGCCAAGCGCCAGCACGTCGACCTTGAGCAGGCCGACCATGTCCAGGTCGTCCTTGTCCCACTGGATCACCGTGCGCTCCGGCATCGCGGCATTCTCCACCGGCACCAGCTCGTCCAGGGGTTGCTGCGAGATGACGAAGCCGCCCGGGTGCTGTGACAGGTGCCGGGGAAAGCCGATCAGCTCGCCGGCCAGCACCAGCACCCGGCGCAGCGAAGGGCTGCCCGCCTCGAAACCGGCCTCGGCCAGGCGCTGGTCATCGGGAATGCGATCGCTCCAGCGGCCACAGCATTTGGCCAGGGCGTCCACCTGGTCGGCCGGCAGCCCCAGCACCCGCGCCACATCCCGCACCGCACCGGCGGCATGGTAGGTGTTGACCACCGCAGTGAGCGCCGCCCGGTGCCGGCCATAGCGACGAAATACATACTGGATCACCTCCTCGCGCCGGTCGTGCTCGAAGTCCACGTCGATGTCCGGCGGCTCGTTGCGCTCGCGCGACAGGAAGCGCTCGAACAACAGGTGGTGTTGCATGGGGTCGAGCTCGGTGATGCCCAGCACGAAGCACACCACCGAGTTGGCAGCCGAGCCCCGCCCCTGGCACAGAATGCGCTGGCTGCGGGCGAAGGCGACGATGTCGTGCACAGTCAGGAAGTAGCTTTCGTAGCCCAGCTCCTCGATCAGCGCCAGCTCCTTGGCCAGCACATCCCTCACCTTGCTGCTCGGCCCGTCTGGCCAGCGCGACGGCAAACCCTGCTGGCACAATTCGCGCAACCAGCTCGCCGGGCTATGCCCCTGGGGCACCAGTTCGCGTGGGTACTGGTATTTCAATTCGCTCAGTTCGAACTGGCAGCGCGCAGCGATGGCCAGGGTCTCGGCCAGCAGGTCGGCGGGATAGAGTTCGCCCAGTTGCGCCTGGCTGCGCAGGTGCCGCTCGCCATTGGCAAACAGGAAGCGCCCCGCCTCGGCCACCAGGCAATGCTGGCGAATGGCGGTCATGCAATCTTGCAGGGCGCGACGACCGCGCACGTGCATGTGCACGTCGCCACAGGCCACGGCGCGGATGCCGACCCTGGCCGCCAGGCTACGCAAGCGTTCAAGGCGCAAGGTATCGTCACTGCCGCGGTGCAGGTGCACGGCCAGCCACAGGCGCTCGCCGAACACGCCGTGCAGCCACTGCCCGGGCGTGGCATCGCCGCTGTCATCAGCTATCCACAATGCCAGCAGGCCCTGATGGTGCTGCTGCAGGTCATCGCGAAACAGTTGGTACTCGCCCTTCTGCGCCCGCCGCCGGGCCCGGGTGATCAGCGCGCACAGGTTCTGGTAGCCGACCAGGTCCTGCACCAGCAGCACCAGCCTGGGGCCGTCCTGCAACTGCACTTCACTGCCCACGATCAGCCGCAGCTGGTGTTCCTTGGCCGCCTGCCAGGCACGGACGATACCGGCCAGGGTACATTCGTCGGTGATCGCCAGCGCCTGGTAGCCCTGTTCACGCGCGCGCCGGAACAGCTCGTCGGCGCTCGACGCGCCGCGCTGGAAGCTGAAGTTGGACAGGCAGTGCAGCTCGGCATAACCCGGGGTGTTCATGCGAACCAGCCCTGCAGCCACAACGGGCCGGCCTTGCCCAGGTCGCGATAGGCCCAGCCGCGCAGGCCGTCGCGGGTTTCGATGCGGTAATAGTCGCGGCGCACATCGCCGCCATCCCACCAGCCCGACTCGATGCGCTCGGCATGGCCTTGCAGGCGATAGCCGCCTTCGTCCAGCGCCATGGGGGCCGACAGCAGCCAGCCAGGGCGGCTGCCAGGAACGACCGGCATGTTGCCCTGGGCACCCTGCTCTACCGCTTGCCAGGCACACTCGGGGCGATGATCGGCTGCCGCGCTCAGGCCCTTGACCGCCTCATCCCCCAAGCGGGCGCGCAGCCGTTCGCGCAATTGTTCCCAAGGTTGCGCCTGTTGCGCACGCGGGTCGAACAATGCCTGGTGTTGCGGCACGAAGGGTGGCAGGTCCTCGGCAACCAGCCGCAGGTTGCGCACCGGTGCGGGAATGCGCAGCGGTTCCAGGCGCCCGCGCGCCAGTTCGAACAACATTGCCGCATCGCGTTCGGCGGCCAGCAGGCCTACCTGCAGCAAGGTATCCGGCCCTTCGGCGTGCTCCAGGTGCAGGCAGAAACGCTGCACGCCACAGTCACGCCCGGCGAGGAACGCGGCAAGGTCGTTGAGCATGCGCCGCAGCGGGAACAGCAGGGCCTGGTGCGATTCGACGTCGAAGTTCAGCTCCAGCCGGGCTTCGAAACGGTCCGGTGGCTGGTAGAAGCCCAGCCCCAGGTTGCGCAGGCCGAGCAACTGGTCAAGGTGCAGCTGCACCTGGGCCGGAAAGCGCCTGGCCAGGCTGTCGCGGGGCAAGGCCAGCACCTGGCTCAACTGGCGCAGGCCCATGCGGGCAAAGGCCTCGGCAGCCGGCGCAGGCAGGCCGATACGCTCGATGGGCATGCCCAGCAGCGCCGCACGGGTGGCATCGGCGTCACTCACGGCCAGGCCATCGTGAGCGTTGGCGAGCATGCGCGCCGCCACCGGGTTGCTGGCCAGGACGATGCGTTGGCGCAAGCCCAGTTCCGCCAGTTCCTGGCGCAGGCGTGCCTCGAACAGCGGCCAGGGGCCGAACAGTTGCAGGCTGGAGCCCACCTCCAGCAACAGCGCCCGTGGGTAGTGCAGGCTGACCTGGGCACTGAAGCGGTAGGCCCAGGCTGCCAGCAACTGCTGCACCTGGTCGATGCGCCTGGGGTCGGCTTCGACGCAGCTGAAGCCATCGGCCAGCGCACGCGCCGCCGTCAGGGTTTGCCCGGCCCGCAGGCCGAGCGCGGCCGCCGCCGGGTTGACCGCCTGCAGCACGCGTCGCTGGGTCGGCCCGCCAAGCAGCACCAGGGGTGTATCAGGGTCGTCACGCTCACGCAGGACCGTGTCCAGCGCCAGCTGCGGAAGCAGGATGCAGGCCCAGAGCATGTTGCATCAGCCCCGCCCCGGGCAGGCGATGGGCAGCGCCGGGGGCATGCCGCCACGGCTTTTCAGCACGCGCCATTGTGCCGGGCGGGTGTCGACGGCAATGCGCAGCGCTGCGGGCGAAGGGTTGTGCGCCGCCTGTTGCGGCCGGCAGGCGAAGGCCAGCGCCTGCCCGGTTTCGGCAGCCACCTGCAAGCGCCGCAGGGCGCGGTCATCGGCACGTTCCGGCCAGCACAGCACCGCCGCGCAACTGCCGGAGCGCAGGCACTGCTCGGCGGCCCACAGGGCATCGGCAGGTGCGGCGTCCACCTGTACCAGCCAGCGCAGGTCTACCCCCGCGGCCTGCCAGGCCGGGGCGTAAGGAATGAATGGCGGTGCCACCAGCACGATTCGGCTGGCTTCAGCGCTCAAGCGGGCCAGGGTTGGCCACAGCAGCTGCAATTCGCCACAGCCGGGGCTGGCCAGCAACAGTTCGCTGAGCGCAGCCGCCGGCCAGCCGCCTTCCGGCAGGCATTGGTCAAGGGCGGCATGGCCCGTGGGCTGCAGGCCGAGCGGCCGCGCCTGGGCCTGCCGACCGCGCCATACCCGGCGCTGGTCGAGCAACCTGTCGAGGTCGACCACCGCGCCCATCAGTCACGCCTCAGCAAGCCGCAGAACACGCCTTCGATGAAGAACTCCTGTTCAGGCCGCACATCGATAGGCGCATAGGCCGGGTTGCGTGGCAACAGCCGGTAATTGCCACCCTGGCGCTGCAGGCGCTTGATGGTCACCTCGCCGTCCAGGCGGGCGACCACGATCTGGCCATCGCGAGCGTCGGCCTGCTGGAGGATGCCGACCAGGTCGCCGTCGAAAATGCCGTCGTCGATCATCGAGTCGCCACGCACCTTCAGCAGGTAGTCAGGGGTACGGCGGAACAGGCTGGGGTCGAGCAGCAACTGCTCGTGAATGTCGAGGTCCGGGCCGATGGGGGCACCTGCCGCCACCTGGCCCAGCACCGGCACTTCGAGGATTTCCGGGCGGCGCAGCCGTTCGGCCAGGCGTATGCCCCGCGCCTGGTTCGGCGTGACGTCGATGTAGCCGGCCTGGCACAGGGCGGTGATGTGCTTGCGCGCGACACTGCGCGAGGCAAAACCGAAGCGCGTGGCGATATCGGCCAGGCTCGGCGGCTGGCCGTGGTCGGCGATGCGCTCACGGATGAACTCGAAGATGGCGCGGCGTTTTGGGGTAAGATTGTCCATGGAGCACATTTGTACTCTTTTCGGAGCACGCTGAACAGCCCCCTTCGTCGACGGCTTGGCGGCTGCGATCCGGCAAACCTGACTGCACATGGCGAATTGAATCAGCAGGGACACTGTGGGAGCCGCGCTTGCCAGCGATGCAGCGCTCCAATAGACCAGATAGTGGAAATATATTTTGCGCGCTAAATATTATCACGCAATATTCAACCCAGGCAGCAAGCAGTCGCTGATCCCACTACCCAAGCTAACGGAGCATGATCATGACCTTCATCAAAGCAATCGCCATCGCCACCCTGACCTTCGGCAGCAGCGTCGGCGCCTTCGCCCAGACCGCCTCCCCGTACCAGTACGGCATGAACCTGGATATCGCCCAAGTGATCGCGGTGGAGGCCTCGGGCCACGCCACCGACCACGCCGACACCGCCACCCTCACCTACCGTGACAGCGACGGCAAGGTGCAGAAGATCAGCTACCTGCGCCCAGCCACCTCCGCCAACCAGAACTGATGACCAAACTTCGAAAGCCGGAGCGTGCCAACGGCCGGTTACTCGGTTGGCTTTCCAGCTTTGGCAGTTGCTGACTCGACGCGCAGGCGCCAACCTCGCGTTCGAGCACAGCTCTGCCAAGGCTGCCGTACTCCAGTACACTCAGGGAGTCGCGAAGTTCACGTGACTCCAAAGGCAAAGAATCTCCCTTCTGGCCCGCCCATGATTTTGGACCTGGATACCCAATGCTGACTGCCCTGCTGTTCGACCTCGACGGAACCCTCACCGACACTGACACCTTGCACCTGCAGGCCTTTCGCCAACTGCTGCGCGAGCATGACGGCCGCGAGCTGAGCCAGGCGCAGTTCGATGCCCAGGTCAGCGGCCGCGCCAACGGCGAGCTGTTCGCCGAGCTGTTTGCCGGTGCCAGTGCCGAGCAGTGCCAGGAGCTGGCCGACCGCAAGGAGGCGCTGTTCCGCGACATGTCGCCGGCTCTCGAGCCGATGCCGGGCCTTGTGCGCCTGCTGGAACATGCCCAGGCTCGTGACATCGGCATGTGCGTGGTGACCAACGCACCGCGGCTGAACGCCGAGCACATGTTGAACGCCATGGGCCTGGGCCAGCGCTTCGAGCATGTGCTGGTGGCCGAGGAACTGGCACGGCCCAAGCCGGACCCGTTGCCCTACCTGACCGGGTTGCAGCGGCTGGGTGCCGAGGCCGGGCAGGCACTGGCCTTCGAGGATTCGCTGCCGGGGGTGGCGGCAGCGAGTGGCGCGGGGATCTTTACCGTGGGCGTAGCCACTACACAGACGCCGGAGCGGTTGCTGGCGGCGGGGGCGAAGCTGGTTGTCCGTGACTTCAACGACCCGGCGTTGTGGTCCTTGATCGGATCCATGCAATGAGCATACGGGGCCGCTTCGCGCCCCATCGCCGGCAAGCCAGCTCCCACCTCGACCGCATCGGCCTCAAGCCATGCGCCATCCCTGTGGGAGCTGGCTTGCCGGCGATGGGCTGCGAAGCGGCCCCCAGAATTTCAAGGCAATATGCATGCCCCAGCCATTGTGCACACCCAGGTCCACCCATGCTGATCGACGAAGAACTGACCCTCAAGAAGCTGGAAACCTTCCTCGCCTTCATGCGCACCGGCAACCTCGGCCGCGCCGCCGCCGAGCTGGCCACCAGCGCCGTCAGCGTGCACCGTGCCATCCACTCGCTGGAAAGCGCACTGCGCTGCCCGCTGTTCAAGCATGAAGGCCGCCAGCTGATCCCGCTGGAAAGCGCCTACGTGCTGGAAAAGAAAGCCCGCCAGCTGATCCAGGACGCCGAGCAGATGGTCCGCCTTACCCGCGAGGCCGCCGGCTTCTACGCCGAGCGCTTCCGCCTGGGCGCGCTCTACTCGCTGACGGTGAAAACCGTGCCCAAGCTGGTCATGGGCCTCAAGCTGCGCCGCAGCGAACTCAACATCGACCTGACCCTGGGCTCCAACGTCGACCTGCTGCAGCGCCTGAAGAACCACGAGCTGGAGGCCATCCTCGTGTCGCTCGACGAAAGCGTCAGCGACCCGGCCTGCGAGCAGCTGCCGCTGTTTTCCGACGACATCTTCCTTGCCGTGCCCATCGATTCGCCCTTCGCCGAGCAGGCCGAGGTGGACCTGGCCGACCTGGCCGACTCCACCTTCATTACCCTGACCCAGGGCTTTGCCACCCACCGCGATGGCGCCCGGGTGTTCCAGCAGGCCGGCTTCGAACCCAAGGTGGCCATGCAGGTGAACGATATCTTCACCCTGCTGAGCATGGTCAGCTCGGGCGTGGGCTTTGCCCTGCTGCCCGGGCGTATCGCGGCGGTGTACGAAAACCGGGTCAGGTTGATTGCCCTGAAGCCGCAATATCGCTTGCAGCAGCATATCGGCGTGGTGTTCCTCAAGGCGCGGGAGCGGGAGCCGAACCTGCTGGCGTTGCTTGCGGAATGCAGGATGTACAGCCTGGAGCGCTGAGGGGCCTCGGAACACAGCCTCTTTTGTTGTTTGCTGCACTGGCCTCTTCGCGGGTGAACCCGCTCCCACAGGTACCGAGCAAGCCTCGGGCAATGCACTTACCCTGTGGGAGCGGGTTTACCCGCGAAGAGGCCGGTGCAGGCTGACTCAAACCAGCAAGGCCCGCTGCACCTCCCCCACCGTTGTAGCCAGGCTGTTCAGGTGCAGGTTCAACACCCGCTCCACCGGCGCCTGGTCCAGCGGCCAGTGCAAGGCAATGCTCCCGGCCAGGCGCCCTTCGGCATGCACCGGCAGGGCTATCGCGCGGATCAGGAACGGCAAGCGCACCGGGTACTCCCAGTGCCCTTCGGTGCGCTGGCCGAACCCCTTGTTCGCTTCCTCCTCGATGTCGCGCAGCACCGTCTCGTCGCCCACCCGCGCATGGGCCGCCAGGCGCTGCACTTCATCGACCGCCAACTCACCCAGGCATGCCCGCCCCATCGCCGAGTGGAACAGGCTGGCATGATGGCCGACGATCTGGCAGGTGTGCGGGTAGCGCTTGCGCAATACCTGGGGGATGGCGCTTTCCATCACCTCCAGCCGCTCGCCGTCGAAACATGACAGGTCAACCACCAACCCGGTGCGCTCGCTCAACTCCAGCAACATGGGTGCGGCGTGCTCCACCAGGCGCCGCTTGAAACGCAGCTGGCGGTCACCGAACAGGCGCCGCGCGCACAGCCGGTAACGCCGGTCGCTGAGGCCGCGGTAGACCCAGCCCTGCTCCTGCAGGGTGGCGAGCATGCGCGACACCGTGGCCTTGGGCAGCGCCGTCAGGTAATGCAGTTCTTCCAGGCCCAGCGCCTGGTGTTCGCCCAACAGGTCGACGATGGCCAGCGCCCGCTCCACCGAACGCACGCCGCCACTGTCTGCCGTGATGCCCATGAGTGTGACCTCCCTGTAGCTGGATGGTCAGGATAGCCAGCAAGATCCGCGCCTGCCCAGCGGTTTCATGGCGCTTGCAGGCTCCGGGGTGGGCGCCGCGCTACCCAACGGGTGAGCTGTTCATGGGCATGGGCCAGCTGCAACACCGCATGGTCGGCCTGGGCCGGGCCGATGATCTGCAGGCCCATGGACAACCCGGCAGCATTGAAGCCGACCGGTACGCTGATGCTCGGCAAACCGGCCAGGGTCGGCCCTATCACCACTTCCATCCAGCGATGATAGGTGTCCATCGCCCGCCCTCCGACCACCGTTGGCCAAGGTTGCCGTGCATCGAATGGGAACACCTGGGCCGATGGCAACAGCAGGTAATCGTAACGCTCGAACAGCTGGCCCAGCGCGCGGTACCAGTCGCTGCGGGCCACCGAAGCCTGGTACACCGCCGCCGCGCTCAGTTGCAGGCCACCCTCCACCTCCCACTGCGCCTCGGGCTTGAGCAGCGCGCGCTTGCCCGGGTCGGCATAGGCGGCAGCGAGGTTGCCGTGCACCAGGAAGTGGCGATGGGTCAGCCAGCACTGCCACAAACGCGCCAGGTCGAACACCGGCTGGCAGGCCTCGACCCGGCAGCCCAGTTCGGCGAAGTCTGCCAGGGCCGCTTCGCACAGGCTCAGCACCCCGTCATCCATCGCCAGGTAGCCGTTGTAGTCGCCCAGCCAGCCAACCCGCACGCCGCGGAAATCGCGCTGCAACCCGGCGGCAAAATCGCGCCGGCCCTCGCCCAGCGACAACGGCGCCCGCGCATCGAAGCCCGCCTGGGTCGACAACAGCCGCGCCACATCCACCACGCTGCGGCCCATCGGCCCCTCGGTGGCCAGCTGCTGCACGAACAGTTCCGGCACCGGCCCGTGGGGTACGCGGCCCTGCGACGGGCGCAGGCCATACACGTTGTTGAACGCCGCCGGGTTGCGCAGCGAGCCCATCATGTCGCTGCCGTCGGCGACCGGCAGCAGGCGCATGGCCAGCGCCGCCGCCGCCCCACCGCTGCTGCCCCCGGCCACCTTGCCCGGGTCGTAGGCGTTGGTGGTGGTGCCGAACAGGGTGTTGTAGGTCTGCGAACCAAGGCCGAATTCCGGCACATTGCTCTTGCCCACGATCAGCGCACCACTGGCCCGCACCCGCGCCACACTGATCGCGTCCTGCTCGGGCACCTGCTCGGCGAACAGCGGCGAGCCCAACGTGGTGCGCAGCCCGGCAGTGGCGGCCAGGTCCTTGACCGCCTGGGGCATGCCATGCATCCAGCCGCGCGAATGGCCACGGCCCAGCTCGCGGTCACGCTCATCGGCCTCGGCCAGCAGTGCCTCGGCCGGGCGCAGCGATACCAGCGCATTGACCTGCGGGTTGAAGCGTTCGATATGCGCCAGATAAGCCTGCATCACCTCCCGGCACGACATCTGGCGGGCATGGATGGCCCGGGACAATGCCTCGGCATCGAGGGCAACGATGGGGTCGATGGCTAGCGGCATCACGGTTTCACTCCAAGGTTGAAAGCGGCAGGCTTGCCCGCACGTGGGGCTTCCTTCAGGCAATAGGTGCCCAGCAGTGTCAGCAGGCAGGCGAACAGCACATAGAACGACGGCGCCACCGGTGTACCGAGCACCTTGCTCAGCCAGGTGACGATCAACGGGGCGAAGCCGCCGAACACCATCACCGCCACGTTATAGGCCACCGACACACCGGTAGAACGCACCTCGACCGGGAACTGCTCGGCCAGGGCCGTGGGCGCCGGCCCGAAGAAGCCACCGATGGCGGTGCACAACAGCAGTTGCATCACCAGCAGGCGCTCCAGCGACGGCGCGGCAGCCACCCACACATACAACGGGTAGACCATGACGAAGAACGCCAGGGTGAAGGCCATCAGCACCGGGCGCCGCCCCAGCCGGTCAGACAACGCCCCGGACAGCGGGATCACCACGGTCATCAGCCCAACCGCAAGCATCTGCACCAGCAGCACCTGATCCAGCGGCAGGCCGAGGTTCTTGTGGGCGAAGGTCGGCATGTTCACCAGCACCACGTAGAACGACACCGTCGCGCCACAGGCCAGGCCCATCGATACCAACAGGCTGCGCCGATGCTCACGCAGCACCTGCCACAGGCTGGGCGACTGGCCCTTGGCCTGGCGGCGCGCCTCGATGAATTCCTCGGGCTCTTCCATGTGCTTGCGAATCCACAGCCCCACCGGGCCGATCAGCAGGCCGAGCACGAACGGGATACGCCAACCCCAGCTGTCCAGCGCCGCAGGCGTGCACAAGTGGGTGACCAGGGCCACCATCGCCGCCCCGGAGAACACCGCCAGGCACTGCCCCACCAGCTGCCACGAGCCATACAGGCCCTTGCGGTGGGCCGGCGCGCTCTCCACCAGGAAGGCCGTGGCGCTGGCGTACTCGCCGCCGGTGGCAAAACCCTGCAGCATGCGCGCCACCACGATCAGCATCGGCGCGGCCATGCCGATGGCCAGGTAGTCGGGGGCAAAGGCGATCATGGCAATGGACACGGTCATCAGCCGGATGATCATCTGCATCGCCGCCTTGCGGCCCTTGCGGTCGGAATACATGCCCAGCAACACGCCGCCCACCGGGCGCATGAAGAAGCCGACGCCGAAGGTGGCCAGGGCCATCAGCAGCGAGGCGTATTCGTCGTCGGAGGGGAAGAACTGCCGGGCGATGATGCTGGCCAGAAAGCCGTACACGATAAAGTCATACCACTCCAGGGCGTTGCCGATGACGGCGGCGACCACTTGCCGGGTACGCGACACGCCGGTGCTCGAAGTCTGCATAGGAAACACTCCACACAATGATTGGGTGATCGCCCAGGCGCGGTCGCGCCCGGGTTCCAGCGGCAGTCGTCAAAAGGAAAGGTCAGGCGGGCGCGAGCCAGCGCTCTGCCAGCGCGCCCCAGTAGGCGGCGCCGGTCAGCAGGATGTCGTCGTTGAAGTCGTAGGCCGGGTTGTGCACCATCGGCCGCGATACGCCATTGCCGATGAACAGGTAGGCGCCGGGGCAGCGTTGCAGCATCCAGGCGAAGTCTTCGCTGCCCATCAGCTTGCGGGTGTTGCCATCCACTGCCTCGGCACCGAGCAATTCCACTCCCACCTGCCGGGCGAAGGCGTTTTCCGCGGCATGGTTGACCAACACCGGGTAGGCCGGGCGGTGTTCGATGGTGGCGCTGCAGCCAAAGCTCTCGGCCTGGCTGACGATAATCGCCCGCACCCGCTCCAGGGTCTGCGCCCGCACCTCGGCGTTCAGCGCGCGCAGGCTCAGGCGCAGCAGCGCCTGCTGCGGGATCACGTTGGCCGCTTCGCCGGCCTGCAAGGCGCCGACGGTAACCACGGCCGCCTCCTGCGCATCGATATTGCGCGCCACCACGGTTTGCAGGGCCATCACCACACTGGCCGCCGCCACCAGCGGGTCGACGGTCAGGTGCGGCATCGAGCCATGGCCGCCAACCCCGTCGAGGGTCACCGTGAGCAGGTCTTGCGAGGCCATCATCGGCCCTTCGCGGAAGCCCAGGTGCCCCGCCGGCAGCCCGGGCATGTTGTGCATGCCGAACAGTGCATCGCAAGGGAAGCGCTCCAGCAAACCATCGGCCAGCATCGCCTCGGCACCACCCTGGCCCTCTTCGGCCGGCTGGAAGATCAGTGTCAGTGTCCCGTCGAACTGCCGGGTCGCCGCCAGGTAGCGCGCGGCGCCAAGCAGCATGGTGGTATGCCCGTCATGGCCGCAGGCGTGCATGCAGCCCTGGTGCTGGCTGCTGTACGCGGCGCCGGTAGCCTCGTGGATGGGCAGCGCATCCATGTCGGCGCGCAGGCCCAGGCGGCGTGGGCTGCTGCCATTGCGCAGTACGCCGACCACGCCGGTCCTGCCGATACCGGTGTGCACTTCATAGCCCCATTCTTCGAGCAGTCGGGCAACCAGCGCCGAAGTGCGGCTTTCTTCGAAGCCCAGTTCCGGGTGAGCGTGGATATCGTGACGGATTGCGTGCAGGTCGCTGGCCACATCGTTCAGCCAGGCCAGGATGTGCTGATGTCGGGACATGTAGAGTCTCCTTGCGCGGGTGGATTCCCGTTCTTGTTGTTCGCCTTGAGGTCACGACGGGTGAGGCAGGTCGTGCTTGGCTGACAGATAAGCGCGAGGAAGCTGGGAGCACAATCGAATCTGGTTTCACACGGTGGAACACAAAGTCGTGCCTTTGCTGTTACCTTGAACGCACTGTTCAGCCAAAGCCAAGGACTGCGTCATGCCCCCACGCCCCACCACCCCCACCGGTTTCATCCGCGTCCGTGGCGCCCGCGAGCACAACCTCAAGAACATCGATGTCGATATCCCCCGTGATGCACTGGTGGTGTTCACCGGCGTGTCCGGCTCGGGCAAGTCCTCGCTGGCCTTCTCCACCCTCTACGCCGAAGCCCAGCGCCGCTACTTCGAATCGGTCGCGCCCTATGCCCGGCGCCTGATCGACCAGGTCGGCGTGCCGGACGTCGACGCCATCGAAGGCTTGCCCCCGGCCGTGGCCCTGCAGCAGCAACGCGGCACGCCGAGTGCACGTTCCTCGGTGGGCAGCGTGACCACCCTGTCCAGTTCGATCCGCATGCTCTACTCCCGCGCCGGCCACTACCCGGCCGGCCAGGCGATGCTGTATGCCGAGGATTTCTCGCCCAACACGCCGCAGGGCGCCTGCCCGGAATGCCATGGCATGGGCCGGGTCTACGAAGTGAACGAAGCGACCATGGTCCCCGACCCGTCGCTGACCATCCGCGAGCGCGCCGTGGCGGCGTGGCCGATGGCCTGGCAGGGGCAGAACCTGCGCGACATCCTGGTGACGCTGGGCTATGACGTCGATACCCCCTGGCGCGACCTGCCACAGGCGCAGCGTGACTGGATCCTGTTCACCGAAGAAACGCCCACCGCGCCGGTGTATGCCGGGCTGACCCCGGCGCAGACCCGCGCCGCCCTCAAGCGCAAGCTAGAGCCCAGCTACCAGGGCACGTTCATGGGTGCCCGCCGTTATGTGCTGCACACCTTCATGCACTCGCAAAGCGCGCAGATGCGCAAGCGCGTTGCCCAGTTCATGCGCCCCAGCCCGTGCCCGCTGTGCCAGGGCAAGCGCCTGAAGCGCGAGGCGCTGGGGGTGACCTTCGCCGGCCTGGATATCGCCGAGCTGTCGCACCTGTCGCTGCAGGCGCTGGCCGAGGTGTTCCGCAAGGTGGCGGCAGCAGATTACCTGGCACAACAGCAGGACGACCTGACCCTGGAAAAGCGCCTGGCGGCCCAACGCATCGCCAACGAACTGCTCGAACGCATCGACACCCTGCTCGACCTGGGCCTGGGCTACCTGGCCCTGGAACGCAGCACCCCGACCCTGTCCTCTGGCGAGCTGCAACGCCTGCGCCTGGCCACCCAGCTGAACTCGCAACTGTTCGGCGTGATCTACGTGCTCGATGAGCCTTCGGCCGGTTTGCACCCGGCCGACAGCGAAGCCCTGTTCGAGGCGCTGCAGCGCCTGAAGCACGCGGGCAACTCGGTCTATGTGGTGGAACACGACCTGGACACCATGCGCCGCGCCGACTGGCTGGTGGATGTAGGGCCTGCCGCTGGCGAGCATGGCGGCACCATCCTCTACAGCGGGCCGCCCACGGGCCTGGCCCAGGTCGAGCAGTCGAGCACCCGGGCCTACCTGTTCAGTGCACCGGCCCAGACCACGCGCGCACCACGCCAGGCCCACGACTGGCTGAAGCTCGAAGGCATCAGCCGCAACAACCTGAACAACCTCAGTGCGCAATTCCCGCTGGGTTGCTTTACCGCCGTTACCGGTATTTCCGGTTCGGGCAAGTCGAGCCTCGTCAGCCAGGCCCTGCTGGAGCTGGTGGGTGCGCACCTGGGCCATGCCGCCCAACGCAACGAGCCCGAAGAGCAGAGCCTGGAAGATGAACCTGAACAGGCCAGCGGCGGGCATGTGAGCGCTGGCCTTGGCAGCATCAGGCGCCTGGTGCAGGTCGATCAGAAGCCGATCGGCCGTACGCCCCGCTCCAACCTGGCCACCTACACCGGCCTGTTCGACCATGTGCGCAAGTTGTTCGCCGCCACCGAACAGGCCAAGGCAAAAGGCTTCGATGCCGGGCGTTTCTCCTTCAACGTTGCCAAGGGGCGCTGCGAGAACTGCGAGGGCGAAGGCTTCGTCAGCGTCGAGTTGCTGTTCATGCCCAGCGTCTATGCGCCCTGCCCGACCTGCCATGGCGCCCGTTACAACCCGGAAACCCTGGCGGTGAGCTGGCAGGGCATGAACATTGCGCAGGTGCTGCAGCTGACGGTCGACCAGGCCCTGCTGGTGTTCGCCGAACAGCCAGCGGCGCGGCGCTGCCTGCAGGTGCTGCAGGACATCGGCCTGGGCTATCTGCGCCTGGGCCAGCCGGCCACCGAACTGTCCGGCGGCGAGGCGCAGCGCATCAAGCTGGCCACCGAGCTGCAACGCATGGCCCGCGGGGCGACGCTGTATGTACTGGACGAACCCACCAACGGCTTGCACCCGCAGGACATCGACCGGCTGCTGGTGCAGCTCAACCGCCTGGTCGATGGTGGGCACAGCGTGGTGGTGGTCGAGCATGACATGCGAGTGGTGGCGCAGAGCGACTGGGTGATCGACATCGGGCCTGGGGCCGGGGATGCCGGGGGCCAGGTGGTGGTCAGCGGCACGCCACAGGTGGTGGCCGGGTGTGCTGAAAGCCGCACTGCGGAGTTTCTGGCCAAGGCCTTGTAGCGCCTGCACCGGCCTCTTCGCGGGTAAACCCGCTCCCACAGGTACTGCACAGCTTGCAAGATCTGTGGTGAACCTCTGGCTCCCACAGGTACTGCACAGCTTGCAAGATCTGTGGTGACCCTGTGGGAGCGGGTTTACCCGCGAAGAGGCCGGTGCAGGCTGTAGACTGTTTTTTTGCAACGGCCGCTGAAGTACAGTCTGCCCCATGGACAAATACGCCCCCCGCCAGTGGCTCCCCCACGAAAAACCCAGCCTGCCGGGCTCCCCCTCCACGCCCCTGCACACGCCCGCCAAACGCCTGGCCTACGGCGTGGTCGGGCTGCTGGTGGCGATCACCGGTGGCCTGGGCAACGCGCTGGTCACCGCCAACCTTGTGTTCCTGCAAGGAGCGCTGGGCGCAACCACGGCGGAAATGGCCTGGTTGCCGGCCGCCTACGTGATGACCAACGTGTCCATCAACCTGCTGCTGGTGAAGTTCCGCCAGCAATTCGGCCTGCGCGCGTTCACCGAGGTGTTCCTGGTGCTCTATGCCCTGGTCACCTTCGCCCACCTGCTGGTAAACGACCTCAATTCGGCCATCGCCGTGCGGGCAGCGCATGGCATGGTCGGAGCCGCGCTCAGCTCGCTGGGGCTGTACTACATGATCCAGGCGTTCCCGGCGCAATGGCGGCTGAAGGCGATGGTGCTTGGCCTGGGCGCCTCGCAGCTGGCGTTGCCGCTGGCGCGGATCTTCTCCGAAGACCTGCTGCAGATCGCCGAATGGCGCGGCCTGTACCTGTTCGAACTGGGCCTGGCGCTGGCCGCGCTGGGCTGCGTGCTGATGCTCAAGCTGCCCCCCGGTGACCGCTTCAAGACCTTCGAGCCGCTGGACTTTCTCACCTTCTCGCTGATGGCCAGCGGCACCGCGCTGCTGTGCGCCGTGCTGTCACTCGGGCGTATCGACTGGTGGCTGGAGGCGCCCTGGATCGGCATGGCCCTGGCGGCCTCGATCGCGCTGATCTTCAGCGGCCTGGCCATCGAGCACAACCGCCAGAACCCGCTGCTGATGACCCGCTGGCTGGGCAGCGGCGCGATCATTCGCCTGGCCCTGTGCGTGGTGCTGATCCGCATGGTCACCTCGGAGCAGTCCACCGGGGCGGTCGGCTTCCTGCAGGCGCTGAACCTGGGCAGCGAGCAGATGCGCACGCTGTACGCGGTCATGCTGCTGGGCGCGGTGGCCGGCCTGGCCAGCAGTGCCTTCACCATCAACCCCAACCACCTGGTGATCCCGCTGTTCATCTCGCTGCTGGCCATGGCCACCGGCGCCTTCATGGACAGCAGTTCGAGCAACCTCACCCGCCCGGCACAGATGTACCTCAGCCAGTTCCTGCTGGCGTTCGGCAGCACCTTCTTCCTCGGCCCGTCCATGGCCCTTGGCATCAGCCATGTGCGCGCCAACCCGCGCAACCTGGTGAGTTTCTCGGTGCTGTTCGGCATCTGCAACAACCTCGGCGGCCTGATTGGCGCGGCACTGCTGGGCACCTTCCAGACCTGGCGGGAAAAATTCCACTCCAGCCACCTGATGGACCGCCTCAGCTACCTGGAACCCTTGGTCACGGCCCGTGTGCAAAGTGGCGGTGCCGGCTACGGCGGCATCATCGCCGACCCGGCCCTGCGCAGCGAAGCCGGCATGCGCCTGCTGGCCAGTGCCGCCACCCGCGAGGCGAATATCATGGCCTACAACGATGTGTTCGTGCTGATCGGCAGCATCGCTATTCTGACCATGATCTGGATCTGCATCCGTAGCACCTGGCTCTGGCACACCAAACGCCGGGCCATTTCCCCTGACTCCACCCCCGGCGCGCCCACCCGATGACCGACGACACCCGCACCACGACCACCACTGCCATCGCCGAAACCCCGGAAGGCGCCACGCCGCCCAGCGAGCCGACCAGCCCGGTGCGTTCGCGGCGGGTGCGGATCCTGTCGTCGATCAGCTTCGCCTGCGTGGCCCTGGCCGGCATCCTGCTGGTGCTGTATGCCTGGCGCCTGCCGCCATTCAGCAGCGCCATCGAAAGCACCGAGAACGCCCTGGTGCGCGGCCAGGTGACCATCATCGGGCCGCAGCTGAGCGGCTATATCGTCGATGTGCCGGTGCATGACTTCCAGTTCGTCAAGGCCGGCGACCTGCTGGTGCAACTGGACGACCGCATCTACAAGCAACGCCTGGCCCAGGCCATCGCCCAGCTGCAGCAACAACAGGCGGCCCTGGCCAACAACCTGCAGCAGCGCAACAGTGCCGAAGCCACCATTGCCCAGCGCCAGGCCGCCATCGGCGATGCCGCCGCCCAGGCAACCAAGGCCAGGGCCGACCTCGGCCGCAACCAGGCGCTGGTCAGCGATGGCTCGGTGTCGCGGCGCGATCTGGACCTGGCCCGAGCCAGCGAAGCCGCTGCGGTCGCCAGCCTGGCCCAGGCCAAGGCGGCACTGGAAATCGCCCGCCAGGACCGCGAAACCGTGGTGGTCAACCGGGCCGCGCTGGAGGCCTCGGTGGAAAACGCCAAGGCCGCCGTGGAGCTGGCCCGCATCGACCTCGACAACACCCGCGTCACCGCTCCGCGCGACGGCCAGCTGGGGCAGATCGGCACGCGCCTGGGTGCCTATGTCAATTCCGGTGCGCAGTTGATGGCGCTGGTGCCCGACACCCTGTGGGTGATCGCCAACATGAAGGAAACCCAGATGGCCGATGTGCGCATCGGCCAGCCGGTGAGTTTCACCGTGGATGCGCTGAACCACCTGAAGCTGCATGGGCACGTGCAGCAGATCTCACCGGCCACCGGCTCGGAGTTCGCCTTGCTGCAGGCGGACAATGCCACCGGCAACTTCGTCAAGATTGCCCAGCGCATACCGGTGCGGATCACCGTGGATGCCGACCAGCCGGAGGCTCGGCGCTTGCGGCCGGGGATGTCGGTGGTGGTCAGTATCGATACTCGCAGCCAGGATTGATGTTGTTGCCACTGGCCTCTTCGCGGGTAAACCCGCTCCCACAGGTTCACCACAGGTCTTGAAAACTGTGCAATACCTGTGGGAGCGGGTTTACCCGCGAAGAGGCCAGCGAAGATCATGCAGAGATGCCGTCTTGCCATGATTGCGCCGCTCTAGCCCGTAGGTTCTAATCGCGCACGACCCGTTTGCCTTTGTCACTCAAGGAAGTGTCACCATGTACAGGAAGATCGTGCCGCTGGCGCTGTTGGCAACCCTGGCCGGTTGCTCGAACAGCGAGGACACCAGCGAGGCCAGTTTCCAGAAGGCCGCCCAGGCCTACCTCGATACCCAGTACCCGCACTGCTTCGTCATCAGTTCATTCCCGACCAAGACCCAGGACTTCGACCTCCATGGCACCAACAAGGCGTTGCATGCCTTGGCCCAGGTAGGTGTGGTCAGCGAAAAGGAGATCTCGCGCACCGAGGTGCCCGCCCGCCTGTGGCAAGCGGCACGCACGGACATCTACTACGCCTATGACCTCACCGACGAAGGCCGCAAGTATTACAAGGCGGATAACGGGCTGTGCTTCGGCAAGGCGCAGGTCACTGCCATCGAGCAGTTCAGTGAACCGAGCGAGGTGACTGGGCAGAAGATGTCGAATGTGACCTATGCCTACAAGATCACTGGGTTACCGGCGTGGGCCGGGGATGATGGGGTCAAGGCCAGCATTGCCGAACTGGGCAAGGCGGTGGCCAGCAATGACACGCCGCTCAAGGAAACCCGGGCGATGGTGCTGACCAGCCAGGGGTGGCGGTTGCAGGAGAAATAGCCGTTTGCCGGGCATGCCTCCCGCCGGGTTGGTTGATGCTGGACCTTGTAGGAGCGGCCTTGTGTCGCGAAAGGGCTGCAAGGCAGCCCCAGCAATTTGTGCATCTGTGCTGATGCCTTGGGGCTGCTTTGCAGCCCTTTCGCGACACAAGGCCGCTCCTACACTAGTCCGCGCAGGTTAGAAGTTGATGCAAGGAGGCTGGCAATGGCTTACATCCACCAGGCCAGCACCACCGGCAACCAGGCAAACGACAGCACCGTGGAACACATCACCAGGTTCGCCACCTGCTCCGGTTCGCGGTTGGCGCGCACCGCCATCAGGTAGTTGAACACCGCCACCGGCATCGCCGACTGCACCACCAGCACCGCACGCTCCAGGCTGCCCATGCCCAGCGCCGCACCTACCGCCCAGCCCACGGCAGCCCCCAGACCAATGCGCAAACCGCCCAGCAGCATGCCGCTGCCCACATGGCGCAGGCGAATGCTGGCCAGCGACACACCCAGTGTCAGCAACATCAGCGGGATGGTCATGCCGCCCAGCAGGTCTGCGGTATTGGCCAGCCAGCGCGGCAACTCGAAATCGAGAAAGATGATCGGCATGGCGCCGGCCAGGCTGATCACGATGGGGTTGCGCAGTAATGCCTTGAGCGAAGCCGCAGTACCGGAAATGGCCATGCCGAGGGTGAACTGCACGATCGACAGGGTCAGGAAGAACGCCACTGCCAGGGCCAGGCCGTGTTCGCCAAAGGCGTACAGGCTGATCGGCAGGCCCATGTTGCCGGTGTTGGGGAACATGAACGCCGGCAACAGCACACGCCAGTGCATGCCCGAAGCGCGGCACACCAGCAAGCCGGCCAGGGCCATGCCCAAGGTGCACAGCAGGCAGGCCATGGCCATGCTGGTGAAGGCGGTCGGGTCCAGTTCGGTGCGGCTGAGCGTGGACAGCACCAGCGACGGGGTGCCGACGGTCATCACCACCCGGGCGATGAATTCGGTGGGGTAGTCCAGGCCCTTGCGGGCCCAGGCATAGCCGATGCCGGCGACGATGAAAACCGGGGCCAGGACGGCGAACAGCGAAGCGAACATGGGGGCCTTCCTTGGGGGTGAGCCCCGCATTATGCCGCAGTCTGCGGGCTTGCCGGCGATTGGGCCGCACAGCGGCCCCGGGATGTCCGCCCAAGACGCATTCGTGTCGCCCACAGACTGCGGCGTCTCGTCGCACACCCAAGCCCCTTGGGCAAAACCGCGCAAGCCCGTAGAATCGCGCTTCCTTTTCGCCCGTCGCCTTGAACGGTGGCAACCGGCAGCGTCGCATCCAGCCCAGGCACATCCGTGCAGCCCCTCGGCCCCGTTCGGGTCGAGCCGGTGTGCGCGTCCGAAAAGGCGCTCATTCCGCTCATCCAACTAGAGGTACGTATGTCTCCGCGTTTGCTGGCCATGGCGCTGGCGCCCCTGCTCGGGCTGTTCATCATTGCCCTGGGCAACGGCTTCATGTCTTCCCTTACCACCCTGCGCCTGGGCGCTGCCGGCGAGTCGGCCACCACCATCGGTGTGGTTTCCTCGACCTACTTCATCGGCCTGACCCTGGGTGCCATCTTCAACGACCGGCTGATCCTGCGCATCGGCCATATCCGCGCCTATACCAGCTTCGCCTCGCTGATCGCCGTGACCATCCTGCTGCAAGGCCTGTTCTACGACGTCACCTGGTGGTCGGTGCTGCGCCTGATCAACGGCTGGGCGGCGGTGGGCGTGTTTCTGGTGATCGAAAGCTGGCTGCTGCTGGCCGGTGACGCCAAGATCCGCGGCCGCCTGCTGGCGCTGTACATGATCGCCTTCTACGGCGCCGGGGTCATCGCCCAGGCCGGCCTTGGCGAAATCACCCACATGGGTGACACCGCACCGTTCATGCTGGCCGGCGTGCTCGCCGCCCTGTCGGTACTGCCCATCGTGATCCTGCCGCGGGTGTCGCCGCTGCTGGACCAGGTCGAACCGCTCAAGCCGCGCCAGTTGCTGGGCGTTGCGCCATCGGGCCTGGTGGGCTGCTTCGGTTCGGGTGTGGCCATTGCCGGCATCTATGCCTTGCTGCCGCTGTACCTGCAGCGCATCGGCCTGGATGTGGGCGAGGTCGGCAACATGATGGCCTGGGTGATTCTTGGTGCCATGCTGCTGCAATACCCGGTCGGACGCTGGTCCGACCGCAAGGACCGCCAGGATGTGCTGATCGCCCTGGCCGCGCTGTGCGTGCTGCTGTCGCTGGTGACGGTGTTCCTGCCGTCGGACTCGATCCTGCTGCCGGCGATGCTGTTCCTGCTAGGTGGTGGCGTGTTCACCCTGTACCCGGTGGCGGTCAGCCATGCGGCCGACCGGGCGCCATCGGATGCACTGGTGCCGATGATCCAGGGCCTGCTGCTGATCAACTCGCTGGGTTCGGCCATGGCGCCGGTGGCCATTTCGCCGATGATGACCGAGTTTGGCGAGGCCGGGTTGTTCTGGGCCTTTGCCGTGGTCAACCTGGCCATGGTGTGCTTCTTCATGTGGCGTCGTGGCAAGCGCCCGGCGGCAGAGCACCCGGCCCCGTTCACCGCTTCGACCACCTTCTCGCCGACCGGTGCCGAGCTGCGGGTGACCGAAGACCTGATGCATGCGGCGCAGGAGCACCCGCCGCTGGAGCCGGTTGAGAGTGCTGCGCCAGCGCAGGCGCAGCGTTCAGAATCGCATTGACTCCGGGGGCTGCCCTGCAGCCCTTTCGCGACACAAGGCCGCTCCCACAGGGACTCCACCAGCCGAAGGAATGTGCCGTACCTGTGGGAGCCGGCGCGCCCGCGAACACCGGCGTAGCCGGTGCCATCCACCGCGTCGCCTGCTTCGCGGGCATGCCCGCTCCCACAGGGGCCCCACCAGCTGAAGGAATGCGCCGTACCTGTGGGAGCGGGTTTACCCGCGAACACCGGCGTAGCCGGTGCCATCCACCGCAATGCCTGCTTCGCGGGCATGCCCGCTCCCACAGGGGCCCCACCAGCTGAAGGAATGCGCCGTACCTGTGGGAGCGGGTTTACCCGCGAACACCGGCGCAGCCGGTGCCATCCACCGCATTGCCTGCTTCGCGGGTAAACCCGCTCCCACAGGGACTCCACCAGCCGAAGGAATGTGCCGTACCTGTGGGAGCGGGCGCGCCCGCGAACACCGGCGTAGCCGGTGCCATTCACCGCATTGCCTGCTTCGCGGGTAACCCTGCTCCCACAGGGGCCGCGCAGGTTTGTTGATCTGGCTTTAGCCATTCACCAGGTTGGCCGGGCGCTCACCAGCCAGGGCACTGAGCAGGTTGTCCACCGCACAGCGCGCCATGGCCTGGCGGGTTTCCTCGGTCGCCGAGCCGATATGCGGGGTCGCCACTACGTTGTCCAGCTGCAACAACGGCGACTGCGCCGGCAACGGCTCCTGCACGAACACATCCAGGCCGGCGCCGCGTATGCGCCGGGCACGCAACGCTTCGATCAGCGCCGGCTCATCCACCACGCGCCCGCGGGAAATGTTCACCAGGATTGCCTGTGGCTTCATCAGCGCCAGCTCCCGCGCGCCGATCAGGCCTTCGGTGCTGGCACTCAGCGGAACGGTCAGGCAAACGAAATCCGCCTGCTGCAACAGCTCATCCAGGCTGCATTGACGCGCCGCATGGCGCGCCTCCACCTCAGGCTTGGCACGCTGACTGTGATACAGCACACGCATGCCGAAGCCGGCCGCGGCACGCCGGGCCAGGGCCTCGCCGATGCGGCCCATGCCGACGATGCCCAGCGTCTTGCCGTGCACATCGCTGCCGAAATGCGCCGGGCCGAGGTTGGCCTGCCAGTTCCCGTCTCGCACCCAGTTCGCCAGCTCCACCACCCGCCTGGCGGTGGCCAGGATCAAGGCAAAGCCCGTGTCGGCGGTGGTTTCGGTCAGCACGTCGGGGGTGTTGGTCAACATCACGCCACGCCGGCTGAGCTCGGCGATGTCGTAGTTGTCCACGCCGACCGAAACGCTGGACACCACTTCAAGCTGTGGCGCCAGGTCGAGCAGGCTGGCGTCCAGGCGCAGGCTGGCCCCCAGCAACCCGTGCGCCCCCGGCAAGGCGTCGCGCAGGCGCGCCAGGCCATCGGGCCCGGAGGTGTCCACCCAGGTCACCTCGACGCGCTCTTGCAGGCGTGCCATCAAGTCGTCGGACAGGCGTTTGTACAGGACGATTCGCTTCTTCATTGCACAGGTTCCTAATGGTTCATGGCCAGGCGCGAGTTGCCGCGCTTGGCCCGGCCGGATGTCTGGGAAGTATTGAGTGCGGCGGTAAGCGCCACTGCGGCCAGCAGCGCACCGCACATGAACAGGTAGGAGGCACCGGGCCCGCCCGTGACGCCATTGAGGTAACCCACCAGCCACGAGCCACCGAACGAGCCCAGCGCGCCCATGCTGTTGATCAGCGCCATGGCACCGCCCGCGACGTTGGCCGGCAGGATCTCGGGCACGATCGCGAAGAACGGGCCATAGGGTGCGTACATGCAGGCGCCGGCGACCACCAGCAACGCGTACGACAGCCAGAAGTGCTCGCTGCCCAGGGCGTACGAGCCATAGAACGCAACGGCGGCGATCAGCAGTGGTGGCCAGACGAAGCGCTTGCGCTTCTGCAGGCGGTCGGACGCCCACGACACACCGACCATGCCCAGCACCGCCGCCAGGTAAGGTACCGACGACAGCCAGCCGGCCTGCACGATGTCGAGGTTGGCCGCCTGCTTGAGGATCGACGGCAACCACAGCACGAAGCCATACACACCGATGCTCCAGCAGAAGTACTGCAGCGAAAGGATGATCACTTGCGGCGAGCGGAACGCCTCGCGGTAGTTCTTCACCGGCTTGATACCTTGCTGCTCGGCAGCCAGCGCCTGCTCCAGGGCGGCCTTTTCCTGCTCGCTCAGCCAGTTCACCTGGGCCGGGCGGTCATCCACCAGGCGCCACCAGAAGAACGCCCAGATGACCGCGGGCAGGCCTTCGATGATGAACATCCAGCGCCAGTCGTAATGCTTGACCAGGTAGCCCGACACCACCGACATCCACAGGATGGTCACCGGGTTGCCGAGGATCAGGAAGGTATTGGCGCGCGAACGCTCGGCGCGGGTGAACCAGTGGCACAGGTACACCAGCATGGCCGGCATCACCGCCGCCTCCACCACCCCGAGCAGGAAGCGGATGCCGATCAGCATGTAGACGTTGCTGACCACGCCAGTGAGCGTGGCAAGGCCACCCCAGAGGATCAGGCAGACAAAGATCAGCTTCTTCACGCTGCGCTTTTCCGCGTAGATGGCGCCAGGCACCTGGAAGAAGAAGTAACCAAGGAAGAACAGTGCCCCCAGCAGCGAAGACAGTGCGGGGGTGATGTGCAGGTCTTCAGCCATGCCGGAAGCAGCGGCGAACCCGTAGTTGGCGCGGTCCAGGTACGCCAGGCTATAGGTGAAGAACACGATCGGGATGATGTACCACCAGCGGCGAGGCGCCAGGCTTTGGCTTTGCATGGTTCGTTTCTCCTGAGCTTGTTGTTTTTGTTGCAACAGGTGTTTCGGGGTCAAGTGTTCACGCGCTTCTGCGCAGGTCGTGGGCTTGCAGCTCATGGCGCAGCGGCAGCCCTTCCATGTCGCCACGCGACTGCACGGCGCGGCTGCCGCACCAGTTGCCACGCGCCACTGCCTCGGCTACCGGGTGGCCCTCCAGCAGCGCACTGAGCACGCCGACGGCAAAGGCATCGCCGGCGCCAACGGTGTCCACCACATGGCTGACCGGCACTGGCGCCACCTGGCCTTCGCCCTTGGCGCTGCGGAAGTAGGCACCGGCGTCGCCCAGCTTGATCACCACCAGTTCCACCCCTTGGTCGAGGTAGAACGCGGCGATGTCCGCCGGGGTGTGCTGGCCGGTCAGCAGGCGGCCCTCTTCCAGGCCTGGCAGAACCCAGTCGGCCTTGGCCGCCAGGGCATTGACTTCGCGCACCATGCTGCTTTGGTCAGGCCACAGCGAGGGGCGCAGGTTGGGGTCGAACGAGATACTGCGCCCGGCGGCACGCATGGCGTCCATCAACGCATGCGACAGCGCCCGGCAGCCCTCCGACAGCGCCGGCGGGATGCCGGTGGCGTGCAGGTGGCGGGCCTGCAAAGAGCCCGGGCGCAGCAACGCCGGCGACAGCCGGCTGGCCGCCGAGCCACGGCGGAAGTACTCCACCGCCGGGTCGCTGCCGTCATCGCAGCGGGCCTTGAGCTGGAAGCCGGTGGGGTAGCTGGCATCCACCTCGACGCCGGAGCAGTCCAGGCCTTCGCGGCGCAGGCTGTCGAGCACGAAGCGGCCCAGCGAATCGTCGCCCACCCGGCTCAGCCAGCGGACCTTGAAGCCCAGCCGCGCCAGGCCGATGGCCACGTTGCTGTCGGCGCCGGCGATGCGCTTGCCGAACTGGCCGACACTGGCCAGGTCGCCGGCCTGCTCGGCGACGAACATGGCCATGGTCTCGCCGAAACACAGCACGTCATGCTCATGCATGGCTCAGCTCCTCACTCGATACGCCCTGCCCCAGCGCCGCCAGGTCGCGCACCTGGGCACGGGTCAGCGCCAGCAGGTCGTCGCTCACCAACGGGTACTCGACAGCACGCACCACGCCGGGGGTGAACTCGGCCATCAGCTCAGCCCACTCCTGCAGGTCCGCAGTCTCTGGCGGGACGGCTACCAGGCGGCCATCGGCCCGGCGCTGCACGGCCTTGCAGTGCACATAGCGCACCCAGCGGCCAAGCTGGCGTGCGGCGTGCCGGGCAGGCTCGCCCTGCCACTGCCAGTTACCGATATCGAAGGTCATGCCAAGGGTCAGCCCGAGCTCATCGGCGCGCTGGAAAAACTGCTGCAGGGGTTCGATTCGTCCACCTTGCGCGGTCTGGTCATTCTCCACCAGCAGCAACGGCCCGTGCGCCGGCAACAGCGTCGCCAAGGCCGCGACGTCACAGCCCGCATGGTAGTGGCCCAGGGAAACCTTGAGCGCTACTGCGCCAAGGGCTCGGGCGGTTTCCAGCTTTTGCGCCAATTGCGGGTCAAGCTCGCCTTGTGCGGTCCACAGTTCCAGGGGTGTGGAGTACAGGCACTCAAGGCGCAGCGCGGCAATGGCTGCAGCCAGCGCTGCAGTGTCCGGCGCACGAGTGAACAGTTCTTCGCGCAGTTCCACGCGGGTAACGCCAGCGGCAGCCAGCAGGTCAAGGAACTGCTCCTGGCCACGTTGCCGGACAAAGTCGGCACCGTAGCTGGAGAGGCTGATGGAAACGGGGCTCGAGTGCATTGTTGTTGTCCTTATGAAACCGGTTTCATTTTTTGATGACAGCAAGCACGCGGGTGCCTGCCTGTGATTACTGTGGCTGGGTTGAACCTCGGATGATCAGCTCGGCCTTGAAGTCGATGCGCCGGGCTGCCCCGCTGTCGCCGCGCAGGCGGCCAAGCAGGCTCTCGAATGCTGCCACGCCGATTCGCTCGGTGGGCTGGGCCAGTGCAGTGATGCCGCTGCCGACCAAGGGGTACCAGTCAAGGTCGTCGAGCGCGATCAGCCCGACGTCCGCGAACAGATTGCGCCCTGCTTCGTGCAGGGCACGGGTCACGGCCAGGGTGGCGACACCGTTGAAGGTGAAGATGGCCTGCGGGCCATGGCCGCTGCCGGCGAGGAACGAAGCCAGCTGGTCATCCAGCCCGGCGCCGATTTCCAGCACCTGCTGGCGCATCCCGGGGCGCCGGCTGATCGATGTGCCGAACGCTTGCACCCGCTCCAGGCGCGAGCTGGTGCCATCGAGGCGTTCGGTTACCGCCAGGATGTCGCGGTAGCCTTGCGCCTGCAGGTGGTCGAGGGCCTGCTCGACCGCGTCGGCATTGTCCAGGCCAACCAGGTCGACATTCAGTTCGGGCAACTGGCGGTCGACCAGCACCATGGGGATGTCGCGCTGCAGGTTGAGCAATTCGCCGGGGTGATGGCCAAGCGTGTTCACGATCAGCCCTTCGACGTTGTAGGACTGCAGGGCCACCAGGTGGTGACGCTCCTGCTCGTCGTCGCGGTTGGTGTTGCACACCACCAGGCTGTAGCCGTGCTGGCGGCAGGCAGTTTCCACGCCATGCATCACGGCCACTGAATAGGGGTTGAGGATATCGGCCACCAGCATGCCGATCAGGCGCGTCTGGCCGCGCTTCAGGCCACGGGCCATCTGGTTGGGGCGGTAACCGAGGCGCTCGATGACCTCTTCCAGGCGCTTGGCGGTGGCTTCGGCGAGCAACTGCCGGTCACCGCCGATGTAACGGGAGACGGTGGCCTTGGAAACGCCAGCGACACGCGCTACTTCGCTGATGGTGACCCGTTCGCGGGCATGGGCAGGCGCGTCGGTCATGGGCTGTCCTTATGATTGTTGTGATAGCGATGAAACCGGTTTCAATACAGCAAAATCGCACGCGTTCGTCAACATGCCGTTGGTCGGGAGTGCGATATTCATGCGTAGCAAATGCAATAAGAATACGCTTTAACTGACTGATATATATAGATATATAAACACGAGACCCTGTGGGAGCGGGTTCACCCGCGAATGCGATGTTGAATGTGCCGACGCATTCGCGGGTAAACCCGCTCCCACAGTGGATTGGGGGTGCAGACAGAGGGATGCGGTTAACGGAGGGCTTTCACGTCACTGGCGGTGACGGCATCCCCTTGGTTACCCCAACTGGTGCGAATGAAGTTCACCACCTCGGCAACCTCCTGATCACTCAGGCGCCAACCGAACGCCGGCATGGTGAAGTTCGACGGTGCCGCGTGCGTCGCCGGCACTGTGCCCCCCGCCAACACCACGTGGATCAGCGATGTGGCATCTGCCGTCTGCACCACCGGGTTGCCGGCCAGGGCCGGGAACACGCGGGTATAGCCCTGGCCATCGGTACGGTGGCAGGCCGCGCAGTTGTCGATGTACACCGCCGCCCCGGGCTTGCTGTCGTCGCCCTTCCACAGCGCATCCGCCACCTGTTTGTCGTACACGTGCGTCTGGTCGTCAGGGTTGCTCGGCGGCAGCGTCTTCAGGTAGCGGGCGATAGCGGTCAGGTCGGCGTCGCTCATGTGTTGCATGCTGTGCTCGACCACGTCGCTCATGCCACCGAACACGGCGCTGCGGTCGCTACGGCCAGTCTTGAGAAACTGCACCAGCTGCTCTTCGCTCCAGCTACCCAGGCCGTCCTTGTGGTCGCCACGCAGGTTCTTGGCAATCCAGCCTTCCAGCGGTGCACTGCCAGCCAGGAACTGCTCGCCATCCTGTGGGCTCAGTGCCTTTTCCTGCATGGTCAGCGCCCGCGGCGTATGGCACGCGCCACAGTGCCCCAGGCCCTCGACCAGGTAGGCACCGCGGTTGACCACCGGGTCGGCCGCCGCCGATGCCTGCCAGGGCTTGGCCTCTGGCGCGAACAACCCGCGCCAGACCGCCAGCGGCCAGCGCATGCTCAGCGGCCAGGGGATGTCGGTGGCCTTGTTCGGCTGCTCGACCGGCTCCACGCCCTTCATGAAGTAGGCATACAGCGCCTGCATGTCCTGCTCGCTGACGCGCGCATAGGACGGGTATGGCATGGCCGGATACAGGGTGCTGCCGTCCTTGCCGATGCCCTTGCGCACCGCCTGGTCGAAGTCTTCGAAGCTGTACTGGCCGATACCACTGGCCGCCGGGGTGATGTTGGTGGAGTAAACCGTGCCGATCGGTGTCTCCATCGGCAACCCACCGGCGAACGGCTTGCCGCCCTTGGCGGTATGGCAGGCGACGCAGTCGCCGGCGCGGGCCAGGTACTCGCCCTGGCGCACCTGCGCATCGTCATTCGGCGCAGCCTGTGCAGCCACGCTGGCACCCAGCAGGGTTGCGATCAACATTGTCTTCATGCGCATCGCTCCTCAAGCCTGGACCAGCGGGCCAGGGTTTTTCAGGTACTGCTCGCGGATGGCGCGGGCCGACCAGTAGGTCAGCGCAGCCACCAGCCCGGTCGGGTTGTAGCCCAGCCCCTGGGGGAACGCCGAAGCCCCCGGAACGAACACGTTGTGCACGTCCCAGCTTTGCAGGTAGCGGTTCAACGCACTGGTTTTCGGGTCGGTGCCCATGATCGCGCCGCCGTTCAGGTGGGTGGTCTGGTAGCTGGCGGTGTTGAAGTGGTCCTTGACCTTCTTGCCCAGCACGGCAATGGTCTTGGGGTTCATCGCCTGGGCGATCTTGCTCAGCTTGTCGACCATGAACTGGTTCATCCTGATGTCGTTTTCCTGCCAGTCGAAGGTCATGCGCAGCAGCGGCTGGCCGTAGGCGTCGCGGTAGGTCGGGTCGAGGTCCAGGTAATTGCCACGGTAGGACTGGTGGGCGCCGTGGGCGTCCATCGAAACCTGGTGGGTGTAGTAATCGGCGGTGGCCTTCTTCCAGGCGCTGCCCCAGGCCGGTGTGCCAGGCGGGGTGGCGCCGCCGGCAATCGGCCGTGTGCCGGCCTGGTTCACCCACATCGGCGAGCCACCGACGAAACCGTGCGGGCCATGATCGAAGTTGTCGGCGTTGAAGTCATCGATGGCAATGCCGTTGCCACCGGCGCCGATGAAGTTGTTGGTGTAGGTGTCCTTGTCGAAGAACGCCTTGACCGTGCCCATGTTCTGGTAGGCGAAGTTACGCCCGACCACGCCTTCGTTCTTGATGGGGTCGTACGGTTTGCCGATGCCGGACAGCAGCATCAGGCGCACGTTGTTGAACTGGAACGCCGCCAGGATCACCAGGTCCGCCGGTTGCTCCACTTCCCGCCCCTGGGCGTCGATGTAGGTCACCCCGGTGGCCTTGCGCTTGCTGTCGTCCAGGTTCACCCGCAGCACATGGGCGTTGGGCCGCAATTCGAAGTTCGGCACCTGGCGCAGCGCCGGCAGGATGTTCACGTTGGGCGAGGCCTTGGAGTACATGTAGCACACGTAGCCGCTGCAGAAACCGCAGAAGTTGCACGGCCCCATCTGCGCCCCGTACGGGTTGGTGTACGAGCCGGAGGTGTTGGCCGAGGGCAGGTTGTAGGGCTTGTAGCCCAGGCTGGCCGCCGCCTTTTCGAACAGCCTGGCCGACACCACGTTTTTCTGCGAAGGCAGCGGGAACGGGCTGGAACGGTCCGGCGCATAGGGGTTGCCGCCCTTCCCTTCGCCAACGACCTGGCCGTTGACGGTCCAGGCCTGGCCAGAGGTACCGAATACCTTTTCGGCAAAGTCGAAGTGCGGTTCCAGTTCTTCGTAGCTGACCCCGAAGTCCTGGATCGTCATGTCTTCGGGGATGAACTTGCGCCCGTAGCGTTCTTCGTAGTGGCTGCGCATGCGCAGCTCCATCGGGTCTACCCGGAAGTGCACGCCAGACCAGTGCAGGCCTGCGCCACCTACACCTTTGCCCGGCAGGAAGGCACCGAGCTGGCGATTGGGCAGTGCCACGTCGTTCATGCCATGGCGGATGGTGACGGTTTCTTTCGACACATCGACGAACAGCTTCTTGCGCACGCTGTAGGTCAGCTCGTCGATCACCTGCGGGTAGCTGCCTTCCGGGTAGGTGTCCTGCATCGGCCCCCGCTCCAGGGCCACCACCTGCAGCCCGGCCTCGGTCAGTTCCTTGGCCATGATCGCGCCGGCCCAGCCGAAGCCCACGATTACCGCGTCCACTTTCTTCATCACGGTCGCCATGTCTCAGGCCCTCTCGCCACGGATCGAAACAGCCGGGAACGGGTAAGGCTCGTTGCGCTCGACCCAATCCATGAAATCGGCGCGGGCGCCGGGGAAGCCGATCTGGGTCCAGCCGACCATGCCTTTGTTGCCGCCATGGATCGGGTCGCAGAAGAACCCTTCACGGGTGTTCTGCACCAGCAAGCTGAAGAACACCTTGGCCGGCACGGTGTCGAAAACCAGCTCTCCAGCCTCGACCTTGCTGAGAACGTGGTCTCGGGTAGCGCTATCTTGCGCAGCAAAAACTTGCCCGGAATTGGCCTTGCACCAGCCGTCCACGGCGGCGATGCCCAGGCGGTAGATCTGTTGCGGGCTGAGTTGCAGCTGGTAACCCAGTTCGGGCGCGGCGTCGGCCTTGAACGGGCCCTGCATGTACCACTGCGCGCCGGTTGCGTAGGGGGTGTTCATCTGCCGGTCGATGAACTCGGCAGCGCCGGCTTCAAGTGCACCGGGGCCAAGCTCGTCGGCCGGGATGATGCGCGAGACGGCCGCCTGCACGAAGGCCCACTCCTCTGCAGTGAAGAACGTCGGCTGGTAGTTGCCCGCTGGCGGTGTGGCCGGCACTTTGGGCTCGTGTTGCGGGGCCGCAAGCAGCTGACTGGCACCCACGCCAAGCCCCGTGCTGGCCACGGTGACCACAGGGATCAAGGTCAAGGTCTTGCGCAGAAAGTCCCTGCGCGGGTTGTCTGGGGCATGGTCAGGCATTGCGAATCCTCATCGGCTGTGTGCGGCCTTGAAAAGCGCCATCTGATTTTCAATATGGGGGGTGGTCTTGATAGGCCATCAAGAAAACAGCCGAATAATTTAGCGTGTTCAGAAATGTTTTGAAACCGGTTTCAGGCTTGATTTCAAAGGGGCCGTCCGGACTTCGCACCAGGCCTGCCTGCCTTGCTGGCTACACACGCATTCGCGGGCAAGGCCGCGCCCACAGGGCCGCGTTCACGCAGATGTCACGAATGGGGCGGCACGACCTGCCCCACTCCCCAACCTTGGGGGCACGGTGCCCAACGACAAACGCCTACCAATACCGTTGATAAGGAATTGGATCCCTTGCCCTGCAAGGGCTACAGCGCATTTTTTCCGGCTTGGCACGCCTATTGCCGATCTCCTGCCAGACGCCCCAAGTCCATGGGCCCGTTTGCAGGAGGAAATGACTCATGCACCGACCGATACCCCACCCGCTGGCAGTGGCGATTTTCGCCGGCATGCTCCAGCTCCCGGCGCAGGCTGCCTTGAACGCTGTCGATCCAGGCGCCTATGTGCCCGCCAACGGCGGCTTCCCCGCCTGGTACCAGGACAGCCACGGTCGTACCCTCGACCTGTGCCTGACCAAGGCGGTCAGCTCGCGGGTGCCTGGCGCGCCCGGCGCACCGTCGTACATGTGCACGCTGCTGCCTACCCCCGGCGTGTTCGACGATACCCAACCCATCGTCTTCCCCACCAACTTCCCTGACGAGGCGTTCTGGTTCACCGCCGACGCCGCCATCGTCGACGCCACTCGCGGCATCGACCTCAGCTACGGCACCGCGATCGAAGCGGCATTTGCCGCCGAAGAACCGGTCGACGGCGACCAGGTCAGCTTCGCCCGGGTGCGTATCCGGGTCGACGTGCCAACCGCCGGCACCTACGTGGTCACTCACCCCTACGGCGTTGAAGTGTTCGACGTACCTGCGGCCGGGCGCCGGGCGATCAACATGACCCGCGACATCGGCATTGCCGGCGCAGGTGATTTCACCGGTGCCCTGAAAGGCGATGTCGGGCCGTTCCTGCGTAGTGTCAACGGCCCCTACACCGAAGGCAGCGAGCGTTTCATCGGCGACCCGAACCTGGAAGAACGGGTGACCGGCAGCCCGTTCAACACCAACTACGTGCGCATCGAAGGCCCCGGCGGCATCGACCTGCGCACCGAGCTGTTCGCGGTTTCGGGCAAGCTTTCCGCAGTGGCCCTGCCAACCCCGCTGATGCCGCAACGCACTACCTACTCGCGGCATACCGAGAACGGCGACCTGCGCGCCCAGCAGGACATCTTCGTGATGGCGCCGCCGCCACCGGCCAGCGTCACCCTGACCAGCCAGACACCCAACCTGAACCTCACCGAGGCCAACGGTACCGGCGCCTGGTACGCCCAGTCGGTGCTCGACCCGGCCGCCGGGACGGTCCTGACGCTGACCGCCGACAACAGCGTGGCGATCCCCACCAGCAGCCTGACCACCGCCAACGTGCCGCTGACCGACCTGGTCACCATCACCCAGGCCCAGTACCGCCTGTCCACCGGCGAGCTGACCCTGGTGGCCAGCACCAGCGACGAAACCACGCCGCCAGTGCTCACCGCACATACCGGCAACGGCGCGCTGATCGGCAACCTGAGCGGAACTGGCGCCGTGAAGACGCTGAGCACCAGCCTGTCGCCGATCCCGCCGGCCAAGGTGCAGGTCACCAGTGCCAATGGCGGTAGCGACACCGAAGACGTGGTGCTGGTGCCATGAACAGACAAAGGCTCAGCCTTCAAGGAGGCAGCATGAACACTTGGTCGCGCCGTGCGCTGTTGGCCGCCGGTTTTTCTCTTACCGTTACCAGCGCCGCGTTTGCCGCGCTGTCCGATGTCGACCCGGGGCCCTACACCTTCGCCACCGGTGGCTATCCGATGTGGTACAAGGACAGCCTCGACCAGTCCCTGGAGCTGTGCCAGTCCCGTGCCACCAGTACGCGAGCCCCCGGCGCGCCAGGGGCACCCGCCTACATGTGTACCTTGTTGCCCGAGCCCGGCATCTATGACGATGCCCTGCCGCTGGTGTTCCCGGACAACTGGCCGCCAGAGATGTTCTGGTTCCTGGCTGAAACCGCCATTCCGCAGGTCGGCAACAGCGGCTACGAGCTGGAGGTCTATGTAGCCGGGGTGGAGGCAGCCTTCGCCGCTGAAAACCCGGTCGATGGTGACCAGCAGAGCTTCGCCCGCATCCGCATCCGTGCTTCGGTCCCAAGTACCGGTACCTACACTATCACCCACCCTTACGGGGTGGAGACGGTCAACGTCACCACGGCTGGGCGCCGGGCGATCAACATCACCCGGGACATAGGCATTGGCGCACCTGGCAACTTCCGGGGAGCGCTGGCGGGGGCGATCGGCCCTTGGCTGAAGGGTGTTGGCGGGCCTTACACCGCGGTCAACCCCGATACCGGCGCCATCGAAACCTACATCGGCGACCCCAATATCACCGAAGCGGTGACCGGCAGCCCCTTCAATACCAACTTCGTGCGCATTCAAGGCCCCGCTGGCACCATCCAGACCAACACCTTCACTGTTTCAGGCAAGGTACTGGACCAGCGTGCCCAGACCCCGGTCAGCCTGGAACGCGCCACCTACTCGCGCAATGCCACCGGCACCCGCACGGAAGTGTTCGCCAAGGCGCCCAGCGCAGCCAGCCTGTGCATGCGCAATGGCATCGCCCTGGTCGGCACCCCGCCTTCGCCGTGCCAGTACACCCTCACCGCCGACAACAACGGGCTGTTCTTCCACCAGCAGTTCGGCCAGGAAGCACCGCCCGCAGTGGTGGTGGTCACCGCCAGCAACAGCGCCGGCGGCACCCAGCCGACCGCGCTGTCGAGCAAGCTCACCGACGTGGTCAAGGTCAGCACCGCACGCTACGACTGGGCCAACAAGCGCCTGCTGATCGAGGCCAGTTCCAGTGATGAGGTGGCGATCCCCGACCTGCTCGCCCAGGGCTACGGTCGCCTGTCCAAGGCAGGCACGCTGCAGAGCCTGACGGTCAACGACGTACCGCAGCCACCGGCCACGATCACGGTCAAGTCGGCACGTGGCGGCAGCGATATCGAACCGGTGGTCGTGGTCGGCAACGCACCGGTCGAGGCGGCCAACCAGCCACCGCTGGCCCAGGCCGATATCGGCAGCACCAGCGTCGGTATCCCGATCACCCTCAACCTGCTACAGAACGACAGCGACCCGGACGGCAACGTACCGCTGACCATCAGCGACCTGACCCAGCCCGGTACCGGCCTTGGCGGCGTGGTGATGAACGGCACCACCTCGGTCACCTACACCCCGCCAGCCGGGGCCACGCAACCCGTGGTGGCCACCTTCAGCTACCGGGCGGTGGACGCCAAGGGCCTGAAGTCGGCACCGGCTACTGTCACCATCAACGTAGCGCCCAACCGGGCACCAACCGCCAACCCGGAAACCGTCGCCACCCTGGGCGTGCCATTGACCATCAACGTGCTGGCCAACGACACCGATCCGGAAGGCAACGTGCCGCTGACTGTCCCCGCTACCTCCCTCACCCAGCCGGCTACCGGTCGGGGCACGGTCAGCACCGACGGCACCACGGTGACCTACACCCCACCGGCCACGGTGACCACCGCCTTCACCACCACCTTCACCTACCAGGCGCGTGACTCGCTGGGGGCGCTGTCCAACCCCACTACCGTCACCGTCAACGTGTCGCCACGGCCCGCCGCCGAAACCTTCGCGGTCACGGCTGCCACGGTCACGGCACGCTCCAACAACCGTTACAACTGGGACCTCAGCGGTACCTCGTCGGTCACCACCGGCAACACCGTCACCGTGCGGGTTACCACCACTACCGGCGTGCAGACCCTTGGCACCGCCACGGTAGCGCTGACCGGCCGCTGGCGCCTGGCGGTGAGCAACAGCACCACGATCATCCCGACTGCGGCACCGACGGCGACGATCACCACCAGCCAGGGCACCACACGCACCGTCAACGTAACCGTGCAGTAAAGGCCGGAGGTTGCAATGAAACGCCTGTACCCCCTGCTGCTCGGCCTGGCCCTGGTGGGCCAGGCCTGCTGGGCCGACGACCTGCTGGACAATGCCGACCTCGCGCCCGGCAACGACCTCGGCGACCCGGTGATCATCCGCCTGCTGCCGGCCGGCGCCGGCCAGGCTGCGGTGATCGAGCAGCAAGGCGCGGGCAACCGCGCCGCCCTCGACCAGAACGGCCAGGCCCTGCTGGGCCGCATCGTCCAGGCCGGTGGCGCGCAGGAAGCGTACATCTTGCAGGAAGGTAGTGACCTGATGGCCATCATCAGCCAACAGGGAAATGGCAACAGCGCGTCGATCCGCCAGAGCGGCAGCAGCAACAGCGCGGCCATCGAGCAGATCGGCAACGACAACAGCGCCAGCATCGTGCAGTCCGGCACTGGCCTCAACAGCTCCGTGACCCAGGCCGGCAATGGCCAGCACGTTCAGATCACCCAATACCGATAGACCTGGAGGCACCCCCATGTACAAGCTCGCTCCGTTAAGTGCCGCTATCGTCCTGGCCCTTGCAGGTCAGGCCATGGCTGCTGACAGCACCTCGTCCCAGACCCAGGACGGCAAGGAAAACATCGCCGAAGTCAGCCAGTCCCTGGCGCCATTCGCCTCGGCCACCCAGACCCAGATCGGCAAGGGCAACAACCACCTGGCGGTGCAATCCGAGAGCACCAGCAATATCCAGCAGAGCGCCAACGGCCAGTACAACGCCGGCTACGCCGACCAACTGTTCGAGAACGGCAGCCAGGTCACCCAGCACGCCAGCGGCAGCTACAACGATGCCTTCGTCAGCCAGTCGCTGGGCCTGGGCAACCAGTCGCTGCAAACCCAGCAAGGCGCCGAAAACACCTCGACCGTGTGGCAGGACAGCCAGGAAGGCAGCAAGGCCACCACCTGGCAATCCGGCCAGCGCAACGAAGCCTTCATCGAGCAGACCTTTGGTGGCAGCAACAACAGCAGCATCATCAACCAGACCGGCCAGGACAACTACGCCGCCGCCGAGCACCTGAGCTACATCGATGGCGATATCCAGGTCTACCAGGATGGCAAAGGCAACTGGGCGTATGGCGACCAGCGCGACGGCACCGGCGGCACCATCGGCATAGGCCAGTACGGTGGCGGCAACTCGGTGGAAGTGTGGCAGGACAACCAGACTGCCAGCCAGGCATCGGTAACCCAGTCCGGCCAGCTGAACGAAGGCTATATCGACCAGAGCTTCGGCATGAACAACAAGGTCAGCCTGTCGCAACAGGGCACGGCCAACGCCAGCTGGTCGGACCAGTTCGAGACCAACAACTCGACCACCACCATCACCCAGACCGGTAGCAACAACCTGCATTTCACCTACCAGAACGGTGAAAACCTCAACCTGACCATCAACACCAAGGGCAATGGCAACAGCGTCACTGCCAGCAACTGGAAAGGCGCCAAGATGGGCGGCCAGTTCGGTACCAACCAGAACGCCACCATCAACCAGAACGGCAATGGCAACGGCGCCAACCTGACCCAGAACGGTGACAACCAGCTGGCCACGCTGACCCAGAAAGGCACCGGCAACCAGATGGAGACCAAGCAGGCCGACATGAACAACGAGCTGTACTTCGAACAGAACGGCACTGACAACATCCTGATCGCCGACCAGCGTGGCACCGAAAACTATGCCTACGGCAACAGCCAGGGCACCGGCAACGTCATCAACCTGGACCAGTCCGGCTACAGCAACCAGAGCTACACCAACCAGCTGTACGGTGGCGGCAACGAAGCCACCATCAAGCAGGTTGACAGTTACAACGTCGCCTACGTGACCCAGGGAGGCCAGGGCAACAAGGCGTACGTCGACCAGAGCGGTGTCACCCAGACCGCGACCATCAGCCAGCTGGGCAGCGCGAACGTGGCCACTGTGACCCAGCAATAGATCGCTCCCCCTTTGAACCGCGGTGCTCCTCTCCCTGGTGCCGCGGTTCCTTTTTATTCCTGTCAGAACTTCTTTTCTTGCCGACCTGTTCGCGGGCACGCCCGCTCCCACAGGTACTCCACCGCCGTCAAAGCCTGCGCCAACCCTGTGGGAGCGGGCATGCCCGCGAATAGGCCAAGCCTGCCAAGCGCATTACAATGGTCCCCAACCAAGCCGATACCCAATCCCATGATCCAGTCCGACCTCAACCTGTTCGGCCACCAGCCGCAACGCCTGGCCAGCCACACCGTGCTGCTGCCCGGCTTCGCCCTGGCCGAGATCGAGCCTCTGCTCGATGCCCTGCGCCCGGTGCTGCGTGCCGCGCCGTTCCGGCACATGCACACCCCGGGCGGCCTGCGCATGGCGGTAGGGTTGACCAACTGCGGCACGCTGGGTTGGGTCAGTGACGAACACGGCTACCGCTACAGCCCCTGCGACCCGCTCAGCGGCAAACCCTGGCCCGCCCTGCCCCCCGTGTTGCTCGCGCTGGCCAACCGCGCCGCGGCCATGGCCGGGTTCGACGGCTTCGTGCCGGATGCCTGCCTGGTCAACCATTACCTGCCGGGCACCCGCCTGAGCCTGCACCAGGACCGCGACGAGCAGGACTTCGGCCAACCGATCGTGTCGGTGTCGCTGGGCTTGCCGGCGGTGTTCCTGTTCGGTGGCCTGCAGCGCGCCGACAAGACCCAGCGCATCCCACTGAGCCACGGCGATGTGCTGGTCTGGGGTGGAGAGGACCGCTTGCGCTTTCACGGCGTGCTCCCGATCAAGCCCGGCGTGCATCCGCGCCTGGGTGAACGGCGGATAAACCTGACCCTGCGCAAGGCCGGTGGCTGAATCGGACCGACGGCCTGTCACCCGGCGCAAACAGGATGAACGCGCATGAAACACGTTGAACATCTTGGCCAGGCAAGCTTCAAACGATATGCCATGCCCTCTTCAGCCTGGAGCCCGCCATGCCCTGCCAGCCCTGTTCCCCGACCCCTCACAGCGGAGCCGCGCGCCCATGAAAATGCCCTGCCGCGCGCCCAATTCCTCACTGCAACTCGATTACGTACGCGACACCCTGTTCGGCCCGGTGGCACAAAGCGTGGAATGCCAGTGCCAACTCGCCGCCCTCAACCTGCAAGGCCGCCCGGGCCTGCGCCTGCACATCTGCCCGCCGCTGCCCGACAAGGTCGACCGTGCCCACAGCGTGGCCTTCGTCTGGGACGGGCGCAGCTACCACGGTGTGGTCCGCGACCAGGGCAAGTGCGGTGATGGCGGCCTCAACCTGCTGCTGGAACTGCTGTAAGACGATCAACGGCGATCAACCCGGCTGAACCCAGCGGGCGCGTCACGTCTCCATAGCAAAAGGGCCCATGTCTGCCGGAGAACGCGGAGAACGCCAATGAACAGTCCGTTGCTCAAGCTCTTCACTCACCCCGCCGACGCCTGGCTGGATATTCGCCGGGCCGAGGAAGACCACCCGCAGCAGTATCTGCCGCGCCTGCTGGCCCTGGCGTTGATCCCCGCGGTGTGCCTGTTCTTCGGCACCACCACCTTCGGCTGGAGCCTGGCGGCCGAGGAGCGGGTGCGCCTGAGCATGGCCAGCGCCGCGCAACTGGCGGGCCTGCTCTATGCCACCACGGTCGTCGGGGTGATGTTGATGGGCACGATGATCCGCTGGATGTCGCGCGGTTTCGATGCGCAGCCCAGCCTCAACCAGTGCATCGGCTTTGCCGCCTACTGCGCCACGCCATGGTTCTTTGCCGGGGTGGTTGGCCTGCTGCCGATCCGCTGGCTCGCGCTGGCTGCGCTGCTGGCAGCCTCGGCCTATGCCAGTGTGTTGCTGTATGGCGGGTTGCAGACCTTCCTGCGCCTGAAGAAGGAACAGGCCATGCTGTTCGCTACCTGCGTGTGGGGCGTGGGGTTGCTGCTGCTGGTGACCATCCTGGTGGCGATGATCCTGTTCTGGTTCAACGGCCTGATGCCGGAACATGTGCGCCCGGCCAGCCTGGGCTGACCGGGGCGCGGCAGGCGCCTCAGGCGATCGCCTTGAGTGGCGCCGGGTGGCTGTCACGCAGCGCGTGCAGCTGCCCCACCAGGTTGACCAGGTCGCGGCAACTGTTGAGGCTATGCAGGGGGACCCCGCTCAGGGTCACGCCCTCGTCGAGACTCTGGCCCTGACCCAGGCGGATGGTCAGGTTGGCGCCGTCCGTGCAGCTGACTTCGCAACGGTCGGGCAGGCAGGCCTGCTCGATCATCTGCCGCATTTCTAGCATCGAAACTCCTATCAACGACATGGTACGACCCTCTCTTTGGGATGGCCTGTTGTGTGAGTACGCCTTTGTCGGGCGAGGCGCCAATTGATATTGCGCATGCCGGAGCAGGCGTCCATGCGCCTGGGCAATGATCATGCGGGGAATCCTCTAGCACCTTAGTGGAAGATCGCCTGCGCAGTTCGAGTGTTCGAACGCGATGGCAGACTTAGCGACGAGCGGTGCCGGCAGGCCCCAGCGATGCCCACAGATGCTGCGCCGCATAGGCTCGCCACGGTCGCCAGGCCAAAGCTCGTTGCGCCAGTTGGGCGTCGTCGCCTTCGAGCAGGCGCAACGCCTTGACCAGCGCCACGTCGCCCAGCGGCAAGGCATCGGCCGCGCCGGCCTGGCGCAACGCCAGGTAGTGCGCGCTCCAGGGGCCGATCCCCTTGAGTTGGCACAGGTTGCGCAGCAGTTCATCCAGCACTTGCCCGCGGCGTAGCAGCCCGGGCTCGGCCAGCAAGGCGCTGGCCAGCGTGCCCAGGGTGGCGGCGCGCGCCCGCGGCATGCCCATACCGTCGAACTGCGCAGCCGCCAATACCGGCAGCGCCGGAAACACGTGGCTCAGGCCCGGTGCGGGCCAGCGCAAGGGCACGCCGTGGCGTTGCACCAGGCGGCCGGCCAGGGTCATGGCCCCGGCCACACTGACCTGCTGGCCCAGCACAGTGCGCATGGCCTGCTCGCAGGCGTCCCAGCCTTGTGGCACGCGCAGGCCCGGGCGCTCCTGTAGCAGGCGGGCCATCAGCGGATCGCGGGACAGTTCTGCATTGATGCGCGCGGGGTCGGCATCAAGGTCGAAGACCCGCCTCAGCCTGGCGGTCAGGCCGGGTAGCGCGTGGGCCGGGACGCCTTCAAGGCGGACCCGCAGGTACTGGCTGCCCGAAGGTGTGGCGTGCAAGACGGCGTGGCGGCCGGCAATTACCAGAGTACGGCGGTAGGTGCCGTCGAGGCAGGTCTCGATGCCGGGGATGCAGCGGGCAGCGAGGAAGGCCAGCGTCGAGGGCCAGTGGTAAGGGGCGCGGTAGCGCAGCCACAGGGTGTGGTGGCCGGGGGTGGGCAATGATCGGCGCACGGCGTGCAAGGGGGTGAGCTTGGGCATGGGGTGATCATGCCAGTAATGCCAATGGTTTCAATCCGGACGTGGCTTTTGAGTGCTGGGGGCGCTTTGCGCCCCTATCGCGACACAAGGCCGCTCCTACAGGGGGTCGTGCTTCCCTGTAGGAGCGGCCCTGTGTCGCGATAGGGCTGCAACGCAGCCCCAGCTTTTTCAGTCAAGGATCAATGCGCTGCACCGCCCCGTGCATCCTGCATCTGCCCGAACCGCCCGGCATGGAAGTCGTCGAACGACTCGGCAATTTCTGCCTGGCTGTTCATCACGAACGGGCCATAGCCCACGATCGGCTCGTCGATCGGTTCACCGCTGAGCAGCAGCAGGCTGGCACCTTCCAGCGCTTCGACGGCAACATCCTCACCGCCGCGGTCAAGCAGCACCAGGCTGGATGGGCCGGCTTCGCGCTCGCCGTTGATCCGCACATTGCCGCGCAACACCACCAGCGCCGCATTGCGCCCGGCGGCAACCGGCAGCTGCAACGTTGCACCGGCATTCAGGCGCATGTCCCAGACATCCATGGCGGTAAAGGTTCGCGCCGGCCCCGAATGCCCACGATATTCACCTGCAATCACCCGCAGGCTGCCGCCCTCGCCGTCCAGCGCCACCACCGGGATGTCCTCGGCCAGCAGCGTCTGGTAGCCAGCCGCTGCGCGCTTGTCCCGTGCCGGCAGGTTGACCCACAGCTGTACCATCTCCAGCGTACCGCCAGTGCGGGCGAAGCCTGGGGAGTGGAACTCTTCATGGATGATGCCGTTGGCAGCAGTCATCCACTGCACGTCACCGGGGCCGATCAAGCCGCCAGCGCCGGTAGAGTCGCGGTGCTCCAGTTCGCCCTGGTAAACGATGGTCACGGTCTCGAAGCCGCGGTGCGGGTGCTGGCCAACGCCGCGCCGCGCACTGGTCGGGGTGAAGTCATGAGGGCCGGCATAGTCCAGCAGCAGGAACGGGCTGATCTTGCTGGCCAGGTTGTCGTAGGTGAACAGGCTGCGCACCGGGAAACCATCACCTACCCAGTGGGCGTGGGGGCTGCGGTGAATACCCAGAATCGTTTTCATGAGAAGGCTCCTCTCTTGGTTGAGATAACCTTATCAATGATGCCAATCAGGCGGTAGCAGGCTTGTTTGGCATTCATCGTTCCACTCATGGAACAGTCAGCCTTGCAAGAAACCGAGCACCTGTTCTGCAGCAATGACCGGGTCTTCCTGCATGAAGCAGTGCCCACCTGCAACTTGCCTGGCGGTCACCTGAGGGTTGAGCGCCGCCAGGCGGCTCACCGAATGGGGCACGAAGGGGTAGGTGTGCTCGCCGTACAGCACCCGCGTGGGCGTGCGGATCGCCGTCAGGCTTGCCCACATGCGCTTGGGGAAGGAACTGAAGATTTCCACTTCGCGGCTGGGCCGGCACTTGAGCACCACCGCTTCGCCACAGTCGCCGATGGCATGCTCGACGTAGGCCCGCAGCGCCGCATCGGTCCACCCCTTGAAGATACCCCGCCCATGCAGCGAAGCCAGGGCTGCCTCGCGGTCGGGCCAGTGGCTGCGACGGCTGGCGGCCTTGCGCGCCAAGGCGTGACGCTGATGCAAGCCGACCAGGGCCGCCACCCCCATCACACCCAGCATGCGCCGGCTGAACAGTACCGGGTCAAGCAGCACGGCACGCGTGAACAGTTGCGGTTCACTGGCCAGGATCAGGCCGGTGAGCACGCCACCGAAGCTGTGCCCGACGGCAAAGCGCGGTACGTCGCCATACTCGCCCCGCCCGGCTGCGAAAGCCTCCACCGCCAGCGCAGCAGTGCGGTTCCAGCCACGAAACACCCCGCCATGGTCGCTGTCACCATGGCCCTGGACATCGCTGAGCCACAGGTCGAAATGTTCGCCCAGGCGCATCAGCAATGGCTGGTAGGCAAGGCAGCAGAAGCCGTTGCCGTGCAGAAAATGCAGCAGCGGCTTGCCACTGGCCGGGGTTTGCCAGCCACGCAGGGTGAAGCCTTCGGCGCATTCGTGGGACCAGGGGATCAACTGCATCGGCTTGCTGTACTCGCGGGGTCAGGAAAACGCCGATTCTACAAACAGCAGCGGGTACAGTGAAATAACCAGCAACAAGGCCATCAGGACATTGAACAGCATCAGCCAGCGCGGGTTCTGCAACAGGTTGCGCAGGGCGCTGCCGAACATCACCCACACCCCCACGCTAGGCAGGTTGACCAGGGCAAACAAGGCGGCAATGACAATGACGTTGGTCACATAGCCTTGCGCCGGCGTGTAGGTGGTGATTGCACCGACTGCCATCACCCAGGCCTTGGGGTTGACCCACTGGAACGCCGCCGCTCCCCAGAAGCCCAGCGGTTTGCGGGCACTGGACGAGGCTGTGCCGACCGGCCCGGAGGTGGCGATCTTCCAGGCGAGGTAAAGCAGGTAGGCGGCGCCGGTGTAGCGCAGTACCGTGTACAGCGGCGGCCAGGCCTTGAACACCTCGCCCAGGCCCAGGCCAACGGCCAGCACCATTACCATGAAACCGATGCTGATCCCCATGGCGTGCGGGATGGAGCGGCGCACACCGAAGTTGACGCCCGAGGCCAGCAGCATGGTGTTGTTGGGGCCAGGAGTGATGGAGGACACGAAGGCAAACAGCACGAAGGCGGTGAGCAGGTCGGCAGAGGCAAGCATGGCAGGCATTCCACATTCTTTATGGGTGCTGTCACACTAACGGAGTCGCCCTCCTCTGCGACCGATACAGTTTCACTAAATTGTGTAGATACACATCGCTGTACCGCTACCACCAGACCAAGGAAGCCGTCACCATGAGCCTTACCATTCGCCCTGCCGTTCGCGCCGATGCCGAGCAGATCCTGGCCTTCATCACCGAACTGGCCGAGTACGAACGCGCTCGCCACGAGGTGATCGCGAGCGTTGCCGATATCGAGCGCAGCCTTTTTGGCGAGGGCAGCACCGTGCACAGCCTGATTTGCGAGCGCGATGGCCGGGCAATCGGCTTTGCCGTGTATTTCTACAGCTACTCGACCTGGCTCGGGCGCAACGGCATCTACCTGGAAGACCTGTACATAACGCCCGAGCAGCGCGGCGACGGTGCCGGGCGGCAATTGCTGCAGCATATTGCCCGCGAAGCGGTGGCGAATGATTGCGGGCGGCTGGAATGGAGCGTGCTGGACTGGAACGAGCCCGCGATCGGCTTCTATCAGAAGCTGGGGGCCGAAGCGCAGGATGAGTGGGTGCGCTACCGGCTGGACGGGGAGAAGCTGGCGACGTTTGCCCGGGGCTGACCAGGTGGATGCTTACGGCATAGACCACTACAGGCCGAACCGGCTTGCATGAGGGCTTGAGTGCGCTTGCCTTGAACTTTCCAGCGCCTGTGAGATCGAGCGCCGCGCGGGCGGCGCTCGATCTCCCAGGCACTGCAAAACCAAAGCCCTACCATCAGGGCAATTGACGGCAGCCCCGCCCCATGGTCTCCTTATGCCTCGCGTTCAGGTGCCCCCGATGGGGGTGAAACGGGAAACCGGTGCGTCACAGGCCCTCAAGCAGGGCCGGACAAGGCCGGTGCTGCCCCCGCAACGGTAAGCGAGCGAAGCGTCTGTACCACTGTGCCCGATCACCCGGCATGGGAAGGTGACGCCTTTCAGGAGCCTGGCTCCTCCTCGCAAGCCCGGAGACCGGCCTGGCGTTCATGAACACCCCGCGGTGGGCGGGCGCTGTTGCATTCCCCTGGGCTGCCACGCTCGGGGCTGCCGCGCTTGCCCGTTGCCCACAAAAAGCAGAGGAACGCGTCATGCCCGTCACCAGCGCCAAGCAACACAGCATCACCACCCCCGTCACCCTCAGCCAGCGTGTCGTCATCGCCGTCGGCGCCAGCCTGCTGGGCCTGTGCCTGGTGTACTTCGCCGGCTTCTCGCACATCGAGGCCGTGCACAACGCCGCCCACGACACCCGCCACAGCGCCGCCTTCCCCTGCCACTGAGTACGCCCGATGATCACACGCATTGCCCGTACCGCGGGCTTCAGCGGGTTGCTGGCGGCCTTGCTGCTGACCTTGCTGCAAAGCTTCTGGGTCGCCCCGCTGATCCTCGAGGCAGAAACCTACGAATCCTCGGCCCCGGTCGCCCAGCACGAGCATGCCGGCGAAGTGGCCGCCCATGAACACAGCGCCGAAGCCTGGTCGCCGGAAGACGGCTGGCAGCGGGTGCTGTCCACCACTGGCGGCAACCTGGTGGTCGCGGTCGGCTTCGCCCTGATCCTCACCGCGCTGTACAGCCTGCGCGAACCCAAGCGTGCCGGCACCGGCGCACTGTGGGGGCTGGCCGGCTTCGCCGTGTTCTGCCTGGCCCCGACCCTGGGCCTGCCGCCGGAACTGCCAGGTACTGCAGCCGCCGACCTGGGGCAACGCCAGGCCTGGTGGATCGGCACCGCCAGCGCCACCGCGCTGGGCCTTGCCCTGCTGGTATTCACCCGCCACTGGTTGCTGAAGGCGCTGGGCGCCGTGCTGCTGGTCATTCCCCATGTGATCGGTGCGCCGCAACCCGAGGTGCACGAGAGCCTGGCCCCCGCCGCACTGGAAACCCAGTTCAAAGTGGCCTCCTGGCTGACCAACGCCGCCTTCTGGCTGGCCCTGGGCCTGCTCAGCGCCTGGCTGTTCCGGCGCTCCAGCCAGGCCTGATGCCTGCCTTTTACGCCGGCTTCGGCTGCCGCCGGGGTTGCCCGGCGGATACGCTGGAAACCTTGCTACGCCAGGCCCTGGCCAACCAGGGCCTGGCGTTGGCCGGCCTGCACGGTATCGCCAGCATCAGCCTGAAGGCCGACGAACCCGGCTTGCAGCAACTGGCCGAACGCCTCGGCGTGCCCTTGGTGTTGTACGATACCGCGCAATTGCAACCCTACGAACTCCAGCTCAGCCACCGCTCCGCCGCTGCCCATGCCCACTGCGGCTGCTGGGGCGTGGCGGAGAGCGCGGCTTTGGCCCTGGCCAGCGAGCGGCTCGGCACGGCCAGGTTGCTGCTGACGCGCCAGGTACTGGGCCCGGCTACCCTCGCCCTGGCCTGTTGAACGTTTCCCCTCTTTCCTGCAAGGACTTTCCATGACGGTCTACTTCATCGGCGCCGGCCCCGGCGACCCGGAACTGATCACAATCAAGGGCCAACGGCTGATCCGCCAGTGCCCGGTGATCATCTATGCCGGTTCGCTGGTGCCGGCCGCCGTGCTCGAGGGCCACCAGGCCGAGACCGTGATCAACAGCGCCGAACTGCACCTGGAGCAGATCATCGCCGCCATGCGCAGTGCGCATGAGCAAGGCCAAGATGTGGCCCGGGTACACAGTGGCGATCCCAGCCTGTACGGCGCCATCGGCGAGCAGATCCGCCATCTGCAGGCGCTGGGCATCGATTACCAGATCATCCCCGGGGTCACCGCCGCGGCGGCCAGCGCCGCCCTGCTCGGCTGCGAACTGACCCTGCCCCAGGTAGCGCAGACCGTTATCCTCACCCGCTATGGCGACAGTTCGCCGATGCCGCCCGGCGAGCAACTTGGCGACCTGGCGCGCCATGGCAGCACCCTGGCAATTCACCTGGGGGTCAAGCACCTGTCGCGAATCGTCGAAGAACTGCTGCAGCACTACGGCGCGCACTGCCCAGTGGCGGTGGTGCATCGCGCCACCTGGCCGGATCAGGACTGGGTGCGCGGCACCCTCGGCGATATCGTCGAACGCGTCGCGGCCAAGGGCTTCCGGCGCACGGCGCTGATCCTGGTGGGCCATGTGCTGGGCGACACACCGTTTGCCGAATCGGCCTTGTACCGCGCCGGGCATGCCCACCTCTATCGCCCTGGCGACTGAGCATTGCCAGGTTCGCCACGGGCGTAGCAGACTCCGGTTTCCCGCCTGCAAACAGGAGTCATGCCCATGCTGGACCTACGCCCAAACTGCGAGTGCTGCGATACCGACCTGCCGGGTGACAGCCCCGATGCGCTGATCTGCTCCTTCGAATGCACCTTCTGCCGTACCTGCGCCGAAACCCGTTTCCAGGGCCGCTGCCCGAACTGCACCGGCCAGTTGGTGGCACGCCCGACACGGGTTGGCCAGGCGCTGGCCAACAACCCCGCCTCGACCCAGCGCGTGAGCAAAGTACACTCCGCCTGCGCATGATCTACTTCAAAACATTCAAAAAAACAGACATCGCCGCTTTGTCAGGGTGATGTCTTTCCCACTTTTTGTAGGACTTTTCAACAACTAGCCCGGGGACTTTCAACACTTCTATACTCGGCATTACCAAATTTCGGGAATGGTCGTATCGTGCAGCGCTTCCGATAACCCTACTTGCAGACGTATTCCTGAGTGATCCAGGAAGCGGACCACATCCTGACAGGAGTTTTCTTCATGACTACCGTGCTGATCGTCGACGACCACCCCATAGTGCGACTGTCCTTGAAAATGTTGCTCGAACGCGAGCGCTTCCAGGTCGTCGGCGAAGTCGGCGATGGCAGTGAAGTCACTCAGGTGGTCCGCACACTGCGCCCGAACGTGGTCATCCTTGACATCGGGCTTCCGGGCCTGGACGGCATGGAAGTCATCAAGCGCCTCCAAAGCCTGGAACCGGCCCCCAAGATCATGGTACTGACCGGCCAGGCCACCGACCTGTATGTACGGCGCTGCCTGGATGCCGGCATCGGAGCCTTCGTCACCAAGGACGAGGACCACGAGGCCTTGCTGTTCGCCCTGAAGGCCTTGGTCAAAGGCTACTCGACCTTCCCGCAGATGTCGGTCAACAGCAACTCGCTGGAAAGCGAGCCGGTGCGTCTGGCGAGCCTGTCCAACCGGGAAATGGAAGTGCTCAGGCGCCTGTCACGCGGCGAGAACAACAAGAATATCGGCACCTGCATGAACCTCAGTGCCAAGACCATCAGCACCTACCGGGGCCGCATCATGGAAAAGCTCAAGACCGAATCGCTGGTTGAGATGGTCGACCTGGCCAAGCGCAACAGCGTCTATTGAGCGTTCGGTGGCAATGAAGCGCCTGCTGGCAAGCGCCCTTCTGGTCATCGGCCTGGTCAATTCCGGCGCGCTGCTGGCCAACAGCGAACCCCGCCAGTTGCTGGCACGCTCGGTCAGCGCCGCCGCCCCGCTCGCGCTGTCCAGCGAAGAGCGGCAATGGCTCCAGCAACGCCAGCACCTGGTGCTTGGCAGCTCGCGGCCTGACTACCCACCGCTGGAAATCAATGTCAGCCAGCGCGACTATGAAGGCCTCAGCGCCGATTACGCTGGCATCATCGCTGAACAGCTGGGCACCGCCATCGAAGTACGACGCTACGACAGCCGCCACGAAGCCATCGCTGCGCTACGCGACGGCCGTATCGACCTGCTGGGCAGCTCCAACGCCTTCGAGGCAGCGGATGCACAGCTCAGCCTCAGTGCGAGCTACGCCGACGACCTGCCGGTCATCGTCACCCGCGAGGGGCACAGCCTGAAGAACACCCCCGACCTCGCCGGCCTGCGCCTGGCCATGGTCGATCATTACCTGCCGGCCAGCAGCGTCCGTAGCCTGTACCCCAAGGCGCAACTGAGCCTGTATCGCTCGACGCTGGCCGGGCTGGCCGCCGTCGAACTGGGCGAGGCCGACGCCTACCTGGGCGATGCCATCAGTACCGACTTCGCGATTGGCAAGAGTTATCAGGGCACACTGAAGATCGACCACTTCTGCCAGGTTGCCCCCGGTGCGTTTGCCTTTGCCCTGGCCAATGACAACCCGCGCCTGCGCCAGTTGGTCGACAAGGCGCTGGCGCGCATCAGCGAAAGCGAACGCCTGAACATCCTGCGCCGCTGGAGCAGTGGCAACACCAGCCTGCTGCTGCAACGCCACCTCACCGCCCTTACCGCCGAAGAAGAAGCCTGGATCGCCGCCAACCCCAGCATCAGCGTGCTGGTCAACACATCGCTGGCACCACTGACCTTCAATGACGCCCAGCACCGCCCCAGCGGCATTACCCTCGACCTGCTCAAGCAAATCTCGCTGCGCACAGGGCTGCATTTCAAGCCGGTCGAAAGCCCGTCGGCGCAGGCAATGGTCGAGCGCCTGGCGCGCGGCGATGCGCAGATGATCGGCGCATTGGGCTATAGCGCAGACCGTTCGAAACAACTGCGCTATACCCGCCCCTACCTGGTCAGCCCGCGGGTGCTGGTCACCCGTGGCGACAATGCATTACCGGCGCAGGCCATGGCGCTGGATGGCCAGCGCATCGCCCTGGTGCGCGGCTCGCCGCAACGGGCCGTGCTGCAACAACGCTACCCGCAGGCCAGGATGGTCGAAGTGGACAACCCGCTAGGCCTGATGGAAGCCGTGGCCAACGGTGCCGCCGACGTCGCCTTGAGCAGCCATATCAATGCCGCCTACTACATCAGCCATGTGTTCAAGGACCGCCTGCGCATTGCCAGCGTGCTCGACGACGACCCGGCCATCGCCGCCTTCGCCGTGGCCGCCGACCAGCCGCAGTTGCAGGCAATCCTCGACAAGGCGCTGCTGAGCATTCCGCCCGAAGAGCTGGACCAGTTGATCAACCGCTGGCGCACCACCACCCTGGTCAGTGACAGCCCTTGGCGCGACTACCGCACCCTGGCCTTGCAGGTGCTCGTGCTGTCGGCCTTGCTGCTGGCCGGGGTGGTGTTCTGGAACAGCTACCTGCGCAAGCTGATCAACCAGCGCACCGAGGCCCAGCATGCCCTGCAAGCGCAGCTGGCGCTCAGCCGCGGCCTGCTCGAGCAGCTGCGCCAGGCCAAGGACGACGCCGAACAGGCCAGCCAGACCAAAAGTACCTTCCTGGCCACCATGAGCCATGAAATACGTACCCCGATGAATGCCGTGATCGGCCTGCTGGAGTTGGCCCTGGAAGACAGCCGCGGTGGCCGTTGCGACACCCAGACCTTGCAGACCGCCCACGATTCGGCCATCGGCCTGCTTGAGCTGATTGGCGATATTCTCGACATTTCCCGCATCGAATCCGGGCACATCACCCTGCAGCCGGTGCCCACCAACCTGGTCGAACTGGTACGCGCCACCGTACGGGTGTTCGAAGGCAATGCACGGGCCAAAGGCCTGCACTTGCACAGCGAGCTGCCCGCTGCGCCGGTCTGGGTACTGGCTGATCCGCTGCGCCTCAAGCAAGTCTTGTCCAACCTGATCAGCAACGCCATCAAGTTCACCGACCGCGGCGAAGTCCAGGCCAGCCTGCTGCTCTCGCCCGCTGACAATGACAGCCTGGCAGTGGAACTGAATGTGCGAGACACCGGTATCGGCATCGGCCCAGCCGACCAGGCCCGGCTGTTCAATGCCTTCGTCCAGGCCGATGGCCCCCGGGCACGCCAGGGTGCCGGCCTGGGGCTGGTCATCAGCCGCACCCTGGCCGAGTTGATGGGCGGCACCTTGAGCCTGCAGAGCGTCGAAGGCGTAGGTACCAAGGTGCAGGTCAGCGTGCGGCTGCCCGCGTGCGCAGCACCGGTACAGGTCGAACAGAACGCCCCGGAGCTGGAAAGCAGCAGCGGCCCGCTGAACATACTGGTGGTCGACGACTACCCCGCCAACCTGCTGCTGCTGGAGCGGCAACTGCATACCCTGGGGCATCGGGTGACGCTGGCAGAGAACGGGGAAATCGCGCTGGCACGCTGGCAGGCAGCGCGCTTCGACCTGGTGATCACCGACTGCAGCATGCCGGTCATGGACGGGCACGAACTGACCCGCCGCATCCGCAGCCTCGAGGGCGAACGCGGCCTGGCGGCATGCCGCATTCTCGGCGTCACCGCCAACGCCCAGGCCGAGGAGCGTGCCCGCTGCCTGGCCAGCGGCATGGACGAATGCCTGTTCAAACCCATTGGCCTGCGTACGCTCAAGGCCCACCTGCCCCACGCTCACCCCCGGCAACAGCCGCCAGCGCGGCGCGCCAGCGGGTTCAACCTTGGCGAACTGCGGCACCTGACCCAGGACGACGAACAACTGACGCGGAATCTGCTGGAACAGCTGGCACAAAGCGTCAGCGAAGACCTTGCGACCTTGCGCGCACTGGCAGCCGATGCCCCCGGCGAGGCTGTGCGCGCCCTGGCTCACAGGATCAAGGGCGGGGCGAAGATGCTCAAGGTACGCACGCTGGTCCACGATTGCGAAGCCATCGAACAGGCCCACGGCCAAGGCCTGCCGACGGTTGACCTGCGCCTGCAATTGCAGGCCAGCCTGGAGACCCTGCTGGACGAGTTGGGCGATGCGCTCAATGCAATTGCAGCGTCGAACTGATCTGGCTGATGGCGTTTACCACGTGCCGTGAACCCTGCTGGATTTCCATGATCACCGTGCCGGCCTCATTGGCCAGCGCCACGCCATGATCGGTGCGTTTCAAGCTTGACTGCATGCTGGCCACGGCCAACAGCGACAGGTCGTGGTTCTGCCGCACCACGTCGACGATTTCCACGGTGGCCTTGCTGGTTCGCGCCGCCAGGTTGCGCACCTCGTCGGCCACCACGGCAAAACCGCGCCCGTGCTCGCCGGCGCGGGCCGCCTCGATGGCCGCGTTCAAAGCCAGCAAGTTGGTCTGGTCGGCAATACCACGGATGGTCAGCACGATCTGCCCGATCACATCCGACTGCTTGCTCACCGCATCGATGCTGCGGGCCGCGTCGTTGAGCTCATGGGAAATCTGCTCGATCACCTGTACCGCCTGCTGTACCACCTCGGTGCCCTTGCGCGCGCAGGCATCGGTCTGCACCGAACTGGCATGGGCAGCATCGGCGGCGCTTTGCTGGGTGCTGATCTGGCGGGTGATGTCGCTGGCGAACTTCACCACCTTGTACAAGCGGCCCTTGCTGTCGAAGATCGGGTTGTAGGACGCCTCCAGGTAGACCGTCCGGCCATGTTTGTCGACGCGCTCGAAACGGTGCGAATGGTATTCGCCGCGGTTGAGCGAAGCCCAGAACTCGCGGTACTCCGCCGATTCGCGCTCATGCGCCAGGCAGAACAGCCCGTGATGGCGGCCGACCACCTCGTCCAGGCGATAGCCCATGGTGTCGAGGAAGTTCTGGTTGGCCTTGATCACCCGGCCTTGCGGGGTGAATTCGATCACCGCCATGGAGCGGCTGATGGCCTTGAGCAGGCTTTCGCTCTCGTGCTCCTCCATCACCCGCTGGCTGATGTCGGATGCCACCTTGATCACGCTGGTGACCTGGCGCTGCTCGTCCAGTACCGGCATGTAGCTGGCTTCCAGCCAGACTTCGCGGCCGGCCTTGTCGATGCGCTCGAAGGTACCGCTGATGGCCTTGCCCTGCCCCAGTTCACGCCACAGTTGCTGGTATTCGGCGCTTTTCGCGTAGCCAGGGTCGCAGAACAGACGGTGGTGCTTGCCGCGCAACTCCTCGGCGCTGTAGCCCATGGCCTGGCAGAAGCGCTCATTGGCATCGAGGATCGTGCCGTCGGGGGTGAACTCGATCATTGCCATGGAGCGGCTGATCGCCGCCAGCTTGGCCTGCAAGCTGGCCAAGGCCTCATGACTGCGCTGGATCTCGACCAGATCGGACTTGCGGTGGAAATCGAACATGACGCCGGGCTCCTGTATGCGCGGTGTCCTGAGCATAGATCGCCGTTAGCGCCATGCAAGCACAGTGCTATCACCTTGTAATTAATGCATTCATAGTACGGAGCGCGCTTCTTGACCAGGATGGGCAAGCGTCCGGGCTCAGGAACTCTCCCGCACCATCAACTCGAAGCCCAGGTCCTGCTGCGCATTCGGCACCCGCTTGCCATCGAGCAACGCCAGCAGCGCCTGTGCAGCACCGCGCCCCACGGCGGCCCGAGGCGTGCGAATCGAGGTCAGCCGCGGCACCATGTGCGCCGAAGCCGGCAGGTCGTTGAAACCGACCATCGCCACCTGCCGCGGCACCTCCACCCCTTGGCGCAATGCCTGCAGCACCGCGCCCTGGGCCAGGTCGTCGTTGCAGAAGAAGATACCGTCGACATCCGGCGCCTGTTGCAGCAGCTGGCTGAACAACGCGCTGCCCAGGGCAATGGAAGAAGGCTCCGGCGCCAGCACTTCCAGCTCGGCCGCCTGCAAGCCGGCCTCGGCCAACGCCTGGCGGAACCCTTCGGCACGCTGCATCACCCGCGGGTCGAGCTGCGCGGCAATGAACGCCAGGCGCTTGCGCCCGCGCTCGATCAGGTGGCGGGCCGCGGCGCGCCCGGCCTGCTGCTGCGAGAAGCCGACCGACAACGCCCCTGCCTCGCCATTCAGTTCCATCATGTGCACACAGGGCACGCCACTGGCCGCCAGCATCTGCCGCGATGCCTCGCTGCGCTCGAAACCGGTCAGCAGCATGCCGCAGGGCTGGTAGGCCAGGTAGTTGCGGATGAGGTTCTCTTCTTCGGCAAGATCGTAGTGATAGTTGCCGATCAGCACCTCGAGCCCGCGCGGGCGCATGACCTCATGAATGGCTTCCAGCGTATCGATGAACAGCTGGTTGGACAGCGACGGGATCAACACCACCACCGACTGGCTGCGCGCCGACGCCAAGGCACGGGCCGCCGGGTTGGCCACGTAGCCAAGGCTCGCTGCGGCAGCAACGACCTTTTCCACCAGCTCCGGCGCAACCGTGCTGACCCCACGCAGGGCGCGCGAGGCGGTAATCGGGGAAACCCCGGAAAGCCTGGCAACTTCTGCCAGGGTGGGACGACCTGTGGTGCGGGAGCCGGTGCGGGACATGGATGTTGTAATTTTACTACTTGCAAGGAAAGGGAACGGCCACTAAGGTAGCGCTGTCTCAGGACGCAGGCAATGTAATCTTTGGTAGCAGCCACCGCGCGCTCGCCGCCAAGCGTCCATACTGCGTAAGGACAAGATCAATAACACCGGGGAGGTGACTGTTCGTCGACGACGAGACAGCGCTATCTCACCCGCAGGAGGTACTGATGAATTCTCCCCTGTCCGCCATCGTGGTGATGGGCGTGGCCGGTTGCGGCAAAAGCTGCATCGGCGCTGCCATCGCCGCCCGAAGCGGCGGCCGCCTGATCGAAGGCGACGCTTTCCACCCTGCCGAAAACATCCGCAAGATGAGCGCTGGCATCCCCCTGGACGACAGCGACCGTGCCGGCTGGCTGGTGCGTCTTGGTCAGGAGCTGCAAGCCACGACCCAGGCCGGGGAACGTCCTATCCTGACCTGTTCGGCCCTCAAACGCCGCTATCGCGACTCCCTGCGCGATGCCATGCCCGGGCTGGTGTTCGTGTTCCTCGAGCTGTCACCCGCCGAGGCGGAAAAACGCGTGCTGGCCCGCCCCGGGCATTTCATGCCGGCGAGCCTCATCGACAGCCAGTTCGCTGCCCTCGAGGCGCCACACGGCGAACCCCTGACTATCGCGCTTGACGCCACCCAGCCCATCGAAGCGCTTGCCGAAGCGGTGGACAGCTGGCTAAAGGGCCGCGGTGAGCCGGGCCTGGCACAAACCGCCTGACCGTGGCGGCTTTCCCGGCCCACCCAAGACAGCGCTACCCTGCCCCATAAGCGCAAGCAAAGTTACAAAAAAGCTACGCCAAAACAACGATAAGACCGAGGCCTTCAAACCATGTTCGGACTGGCTACTGATACCTTCCTGCTGCTCGACGCGCTGGTTACCATCGTCGGGCTGATCCTGCTGATCACCCACTTCAAAGTCCACCCCTTCGTCGCCCTGACCATCGCGGCCGGCTTCCTTGGCCTGACCTCCGGCATGCCGGTGGCCAAGGTCATGAAATCGTTCCAGGACGGTTTTGGCGGCGTGCTGGGCTTCGTCGGCATCGTGCTTGCCCTGGGCACCATGCTTGGCAAGCTGATGGCCGACTCCGGGGGGGCCGACCAGATCGCGCAAACCCTCATCCGTGCCTTCGGCAAGAAGAACGTGCACTGGGCGATGATGTTCGCCGCCTTCCTGGTGGGCATCCCGCTGTTCTTCGAGATCGGCTTCGTGCTGCTGATTCCGCTGGTGTTCATCGTCGCCCGGCGTTCCGGCGTGTCGCTGATCAAGATCGGCATTCCACTGCTGGCCGGCCTGTCGGTGGTGCACGGCCTGGTGCCCCCGCATCCGGGCCCGCTGCTGGCGATCGGCATCTTCCATGCCGACATCGGCAAGACCATCTTCTATGGCCTGATCGTGGCGCTGCCTACCGCCATCATCGCCGGCCCGCTGTTCGGTAACTTCATTTCCCGCTACATCCCGGGCACCCCGTCCCAGGAGCTGATGGACCAGATCGCCAAGGAGTCCGACCAGGGCAACCTGCCGAGCTTCACCATCACCCTGGTCACCGTGCTGCTGCCGGTGGTGCTGATGCTGCTGAAGACCTTCGCCGACGTGGTGCTGCCAGCCGAGCACATCGTGCGCCAGTGGATGGACCTGATCGGCCACCCCATCACCGCCCTGCTCGCTGCCCTGCTGCTGGCCTTCTACACCTTCGGCTCGGCCCGTGGCTTCAACCGCCAGCAGATCATGAAGATGCTCGACCAGAGCCTGGCACCAACCGCGGCGATCGTGCTGATCGTGGGTGCCGGCGGCGGCTTCAAGCAGATGCTGGTAGACACCGGCGTGGGCAACGTGATCGGGCAGATGGCCGTGCAGGCGGAGATTTCGCCGATCATGCTGGCCTGGCTGGTAGCGGCGGTAATCCGCATTGCCACCGGTTCCGCGACGGTCGCCACCATCACCGGCGCGGGCATCGTCGCACCGGTGATCGACCTGGTGCCTGGGGTCAACCGTGAGCTGCTGGTGCTGGCCACCGGCGCCGGCTCGTTGATCCTGTCCCATGTCAACGACGCCGGTTTCTGGCTGGTGAAGCAGTACTTCAACATGACCGTGGCGGAAACCTTCAAGACCTGGAGCATGATGGAGACCATCCTGTCGATCGTCGGCATCATCTTCATCATGTTGCTGTCGCTGGTGGTGTAACCGTTGATCGGGGTAATGGCACCTTGAAGCTTCGGGTAGGGCCGAACGGAAGTATCAGCCCTACCAGAAGCAAAGGAGCCTGCCATGCCCCGCTCAAGCATCCTGCTGATTGCCCTGCTCGCCACGCCATTGGCCATCGCTGCCGGCACCGGCCCCACCTACCCCGACGACCCGCACAACCCGGCGCCCAAGCCGGGCGCGGACAGCACCCTCAACCCGATCGAAAAGCCCATGCCGCGGGACACCGACCCACGCATAAAAGGCAACGACCCGGACAGCCCGCCCGCTGAACAGAATGACAACCGGGATTTGCCGGGTATGGATGGCAGTGGCTCGGAAGGTACCGGGCGACAGGGAGCAGCCGATAATCAGCGTTGATCAATGCGCTCAAATTCTAAAAGTTGCCGCAATCCCTGTAGGAGCGGCCTTGTGTCGCGAAAGGGCTGCAAAGCAGCCCCAGCAATTTCAACTGTTGCGCATCAATCCCGGGGCCGCGTTGCGGCCCTTTCGCGACACAAGGCCGCTCCTACAAACGCCGCTCCCACAAAGGGGGCTCACCACTGGCGCTTGTCCGGCCTGGTCAGCCCCAGTTTCTCGATCCGGTAACGCAGCATGTCCCGCGACAGCCCGAGCATGCGCGCCGACTTGGTCACGTTCCAGTCCGTGCGGTCCAGGGTCTTGCACACCAGGTCGCGCTCCATGTCCGGCAGGCTGGTGCCGGGCTCGGGTTCGTGCCGAGGCATTTCGAACACCGCAGGCGCCGCCTGTTGCACCAGCGGCTCGTCGATCAGGGTCATGCACAGGTTGAGCTGATGCGCCTGCACCACCTCGTTCGGTGCCAGCAGCACGGTCTGCTCCAGCATGTTGCGCAGTTCGCGCACATTGCCTGGCCAGCTGTAACCGAGCATCAGGTTTTCCGCCTCGGCGGAAAAGCGCAGGTTCGGCTTGCCATAACGCCGGCCATGATGGGCCAGGAAATGCCGCGCCAGCAGCAATACGTCCTGCCCGCGGGCATACAGGCGCGGGACCTTCAGGGCGATGATGCGCAGGCGGAAGAACAGGTCGCGGCGGAACTTGCCCTGCTGCACCATCTGCTCCAGGTTGCAGTTGGTAGCGCTGATCACCCGCAGGTCGACCTTGCGCTCCTTCACCGCGCCGATGCGGCGGATACTGCGGTCTTCCAGCAACTTGAGCAGCTTGGCCTGCAGCACCAGGTCCATCTCGCCAATCTCGTCGAGGAACAAGGTGCCGCCATCGGCAGCCTCCACCAGGCCCACCCGGCGCTCCTTGGCATCGGTAAAGGCGCCCTTCTCGTGGCCGAACAGCTCGGCCTCCAGCAGGTTGGCCGGGATCGAGGCACAGTTGAATTCGATGAACGGCCCCTTGCTGCGCGAACCATCGAAATGCAGGGCGCGGGCCACCAGCTCCTTGCCGGTACCGGTCTCGCCTTCGATCAGCACCGGTGGCAAGTCGTCACTGGCCATGCGCCGCTCGGCATCCAGCACCTGGCGCAGGGTGTGCTTGAGGGTGAGCATCGTCGGTGATTCGCCGATCAACGCCTGCAACCCGGACTTCTGCGCCTCGCGCTCCTGGTAGAACGACAACGTGCGCTCCATGCGTTCGGCAGCCAGTGCCTTGTCCAGGGTCAGCTTGAGCTCGGCCAGTACCACCGGCTTGGTCAGGTAATGGAAGGCGCCCTCCTTCATTGCCTGCACGGCATCTTCGACATTGCCGTAGCCGGTCATCATGATCACTTTCAGGTCCGGCACCTGCGCCACCAAGGTACGCAGCAGGTCGTGCCCGCTCATGCCCGGCAGCGAGTTGTCGGTCAGCACCGCATCGGGCTGGCCCCGCTTGATCTGCTCCAGCGCCAGTTCCGCGCTGTGGCACACGGTGACCTCGAAGCCCTTGAGGCTGAGGTAGGTGCGAATATTGTCGGCGAGAATTTCATCATCCTCGACTACCAGGATGCTGTGCTCCATGGTCCCCTCCCGCTGCGATATTGAATGTGAGGCTGACGCGGGTTCCTTCCTCTTCGCGGCTGCTCAGGCTGACCGAGCCGCCAAAACGTTCCATGATGCGTTTGACCAGGGCCAGGCCTACGCCGAGGCCGCCCTGCTTGGTGGTGTAGAACGGCTTGAACACCATCCGTTCCTGCTGTTGGCTCATGCCCTTGCCGGTATCGCTGAGGACGAACTCGGCACGCTGCCCATCCTGCACATTGACCTGGGCACGCAGCATGCCGCCTTCGGGCATGGCTTCCAGGGCATTGGAGAACAGGGTGTTGAGAATTTGCGTGAGTTGTAGCGGCTGGCTGGCCACCCACTGTGCCCCGGGGCCTTCGTAGCAGAAGCGCACGCCGTTGCGTTCGATCTGCTGGGCGAAGGCCAGGTGGGTGTCCTCGATGGCCGTCACCAGGTCCACGGCCTCGGCGTCGTCACTGGTCGGGCGCAGCGACACCAGCAAGTCACGCACCCAGCGCGACATGCGGTCGACCTGGCTGATGATGTCGGTGATGTTCTTCTGTGCTGCGGGGTTGGCGATTTCCTGGGCCAGTTCGGCGCTGGAGCGGATGTTGGCCAGCGGGTTGCGCAAGCTATGCGCCACCGCCGAGGACATCTCGCCCAGGGCCACATAGGTTTCACTGGCCACCAGCCGATCCTGCTGCAAATGCAATAGCTGCGCCGCGCGGCGCACGATCCAGAACAGGCCGAAGTAGACCAGCGCCCCGCCCACCAGGGTCGAGGCCCAGATCAGCACGTAGCCGCGCTGGATGCGCCGCACCAGGTCTTGCGGCTCCTTGTAGATCTCCACCATCGCCAGCACCTGCTCGCCCTGGCTGTCGAACAGCGGGATGTAGTTCTCGATGAACAGGTAACGCGGCTCACGCTGGAACTTCTGCTCTTCGCGGTCATCGTCGGCCTGGTGGTAGCTGGCCGACACCGCCTTGCGCGAGCGGAAGGCGCGGTCGAGGTCGCCATCGGCCTCGATGCGCTTGCCGATCAGCTCCCGGTTGGTCGACCAGACGATGGTGCGGTCGCGTGCATAGACATTGGCCAGCAAGGTGTCCGGCAGGTGCTCGACATGGTCGAGGAACTCGACCCGGGTAGATTCAGCCAGGCCCGGGGTGAACTGCAGGTGCTGCTGGTCCAGGCGCGGATCAAGCAACTCGCCCATGGTGGTGCCCGGCGGCAACTGCGAATGGCGCACTTCGGCCTGGGCCATGGCCTGGATGAACTGGGCGGTGAGCATGGCATCGCGCTCGACGCTGTCGCGCACCACGAAACGCGTCGACACATAACCCAGCCCGCCTGCCACCGAGGCGATGATCAGCAGGCTGATGACCGAGAACCAGCGCAGCAGGTTGAATTCGCGCAATGGCACGGCCACACCGCTGGCGGTAGTACTGGCCTTGTCTGGCACTTCATTATCCAGCATCTGCATCGCGTGCTTCCCGCGCTGGGCGTCCGTTCAGAAATGCATCAAGGCGACGAACAGTAGCCAATTGATAGCACTCCACCCGTGCAGCCGCAGCTGCCATTTGTCGTGTTGCACTCCGCCTGTCACGTTGCAAGAACCCAGCCAGCCATCTGATTGATTTGATTAGTTCTTTATAATCAATAGGTTAATGAATTTTCCTAGATTCGTATGGAGGATTATCCCCCACATTTGGGGATTTTCACCCCAAAAAACATAGATCCTTTATAAACAACAAGATACGAAGATTTATCAATGTAAATCATGAGGACTCGATCAGCCGGAAACTCAACGAAACCCGGGTGCCATGGCCTTCACTGCTGCTGAGCCGGACGCTGCCACCGAAGCGTTCCATGATGCGTTTCACCAACACCAGGCCCACACCCAACCCACCCTGCTTGGTGGTGAAGAAAGGCCGGAAGGCCATGCGCTGCTGCTCTTCGTTCATGCCTTTGCCGTTGTCGGACAGGCGCAGGGTCAGGTTACGACGGTCATGGCGCACCACCTCGACACGCAACCGCCCACCCTGCTCCATCGACTCCAGGGCGTTGGCGATCAGGCTGCTGAAAATCTGCCGCAGTAACACCGGGTGCCCCAGCACCTGCACCGCCGGTAACGGTTGCAGGTCCAGGCTCACGCCGCCACGCGCCAGCAGCACCGCGTAGGTCTGCAGGCTTTCCTGCAATGCCAGCGGCAAATCCACCGCCACTGCCTCATCGTTGAGCGGGCGCAATGACTGCAACATCTGGCGGATCCACTGCGACATGCGGTCGACCTGGCTGATGATGTCGTTGACATTGCGCTGCGCCGGGCCGTCGTCGAACGCCTGGGCCAGCTCGGCACTGGAACGGATGCTGGCAAGCGGGTTGCGCAGGCTGTGGGCTACCGCCGAGGACACCTCGCCCAGTGCCACGTAGGTTTCGTTGCTGATCAGCCGTTTCTGCTGCACCGACAGCAGGCGCGCGGCGCGGTGCATGATGCCGTACAGGCCGACGTAGACCAGCCCGGCACCGACGGTGATCGCCAGCCAGATCAGGATCAGGCCATGCTCGATGCGCACGATCAGGTCATGGGGCTCCTTGTAGATCTCGACCATCGCCGTGACCTGCTCGCCATCGGCATCGAACAGCGGAATGTAGTTCTCGATGAACAACTGCTCGGGTGGGATGACGAACTTCTGCTCGGCGCGGGCCTGTTCGAAGTTGTGGTAGCTGGCCGAGACTCGCATCTTGTATTCGAAGGCCTGCTCCAGGTCCTGGTCGCCTTCGATCAGCTTGCCGACCAGCGCCGGGTTGCTGGACCAGATCACCGTACGGTCCGGGGCATAGATGTTGGCCAGCAGCATGTCGGGCAGGTGGGCGATGTGGTCGAGGAACTCGCCACGCGCCCTGCGCCGGGCGTCCGGGTCGACATCGAGCAGGTTGGCGCGGTCGATGCGCGGGTCGAGCAGTTCACCCATGGTGCGCACATTGGGGATCGACACATGGCGCACTTCGGCATCGGCGATGGAGGTAATGAATTGCGCGGTGAGCAAGGCATCGCGCTCGATGCTCTCGTCAATGATGAAACGGCTGGAAATCAACCCCAGCCCGACCGCTACCGAGAGGATGATGGCCAGGCTGACCCAGGCGTACCAGCGCAGCAGGTTGAACGGCTTGCGTGGGGTGGCCAGTTCGTTACCGGCGGGTACTTCAATAGCGTCGGAACGAGGGGCGATGTCCATGGCGGACTCCACAACTGGGCACCTTCAGAAGGTTATAGCCCAGAGTTGGGGAAACCATCGGGTCAGCTTGGTGGCATCCGCCGAAGGGTATTGTTTTGTTTCCCGTACTGAACGCACCTGCCTTGCAAAAATCCAGATGCTCACACGGTCCCTGTGGGAGCGGCTTTAGCCGCGAACACCGGCGCAGCCGGTGCCATGCACCGCGTTGGATTGTTCGCGGCTAAAGCCGCTCCCACAGGGTACGTGGATTGCTTGCAATTTCAGTTATCTACGCGACAGCGCAGCCCAAAGGGCTGGGCCATCTCCCACAGGGAAAATTGCAAAGGC